>NZ_JABMCW010000245.1:0-8672 GCF_013179705.1 Pseudomonas sp. CM25
GCACTACGAAGAGCGTATCAACACCACCTTCGCTGGCGTGCGCTTCCACAACCTCAGTGGGCAGGCGCAGCGCAAAATCGAGAGTTTTGTCTACCAGCTGCAGCGTGAAGCGCGGCGGTTTGACAAGGACGACTATTGATCGTCGGTCTGTAAAACGCAAACGCCACCTTTCGAGGTGGCGTTTTCATTTGTGTTTCTCCTGTGCTGGCCATTGGGGCCGCTACGCGCCCCATCGCCGGCAAGCCAGCTCCCACACGGACGGCGCCAGTCTCAGGCTATGAGCTGTACCTGTGGGAGCTGGCTTGCCGGCGATGAGGCCAGGGCATGCAGCCTAGCTGCCACAGGGACGGCGCCAATCTCAGGCCATGAGCTGTACCTGTGGGAGCTGGCTTGCCGGCGATGAGGCCAGGGCAGGCAACCTAGCTTTTGTTGGCCTCCGCAGGTTCTGCAACCTGTGGCTTGCTTTCTGACTCACCCTTCTCTTCTGCCTCGGTATCCTCCGCCGCCACCGGCGCCTGCATCACGTCCTGCACGGTCTGCTCATCCACCCGTGGGTCCAGCGCTGCCGACAACGGCGAACCGGCTGCGGGCATTGCCACGTGGCCCAGCGGCGCATCCTGCACCTGGTGCAGCCCGGTAACCGCTTTCGGCCGGATGCGCCACACCAGCACCAGCGCGAAGAACACGAAAAAGGCATACAGCATCTGCGGGCCCAGCACCTTCATCAGCACGCCCGCCGCCAGTGGCCCGATGCATGCGCCCACGCCATAGGTCACCAGTAGCATTGCCGTCAGCGACACCCGTCGCTCGCTTTCCACATGGTCGTTGGAGAATGCCACCGCCAACGGGTACAGGCAAAACTGCAGCAACGAAATCAGAAAGCCCATGCCGAACAGCAGCTCCAGCGGCACGCTGGGCAGTATCGCCAGCGGCGCAGCGGCAAGCGCCAGGCCAACCGCCACACTGCGGATCAGCACCGCTCGGTCGTAGCGGTCCGACAGCCAGCCTAACGGCCACTGCACCAGCAGGCCGGCAAAGATACAGCTACCCATGAACAGACCGATCTGCTCGGTGCTCATACCCTGACTGGAGGCATACAAAGGCGCCAGGCCGTAGAACGAGCCGACGATCAGCCCGGAGCCGAGCACCGTGCTGAGCGACTGCGGCACGCGCTTGATGAAGAACTTCGGCTCCATCGGCGCCGGGCGCAGCGGAGCCGGGTGAATGCGCCGGGTCATCGCCACCGGCACCAGGCACAGGGCAAAGCACATGGCCACCAGCATCAGCAGCTCGGGGCCGAGTTGCGGATGCACCACCAGGATCAGCTGGCCGAGCACCAACCCCAGGTAAGAGGCGATCATGTAGCCGCTGAACACCGCCCCGCGGTGCTTGACGTCGGCCTGCTCGTTGAGCCAGCTCTCGATGACCATGTACTGGCACATCATCCCCAGGCCGACGATCATTCGCAGCCCCACCCACGCCGGCAACCAGCTGGTGAGGCCATGGCCCAGCACCGCCGCGCCGACGATACCGGCGCAGGTGGCGTACGCACGGATATGCCCTACCCGGCCAATCAACCGGTGGCCGACCTTGCCGCCCAGGGCCAGGCCGAAGTAGTTGGCAGCCATCAGCGCACCAATCCACAGGCTGTCGACATTATCGGCAGCCAGGCGCAGGGCCAGGTAGGTACTGAGCAGGCCCGAGCCGATCAACATCATCAGCGCGGCGAAATACAACGACTGAAACGGCTTCCATATATTTCGCATACGTCCCGTGAAGCTCCCTGGTCAGGTGGCGGTTGGGTGCTAGCAGCATAAAGGCAAAAACCGCCTGGCGCAGGCCCCCCATAAGCGATTTGCCGGTGCAGAGGCGTGTCCGGTGCAGGTCGTGTCGCGATCAGGCCTGTGCCGCCAGCACCCGGCGTTCCCATGGCGTGATTTCGTCGAAGAAGTCGGTCAGCTCCAGGGTCTTGCTGGCGATGTACCCTTCGATGAACTCGCTGCCGAACAGTTCCCGCGCCAGCGTGCTGCCCTTGAGCCGCTGCAGCGCAGCATGCAGGGTGCATGGCAGGCCCAGGTGCTCCGGCACCTCGAACTCGCCCTGAATGGCCGGCGACGGCTGCAGGCGCTGCTCGATGCCATGCAGGCCGGCAGCCAGGCTGGCGGCAATGGCCAGATACGGGTTGGCGTCGGCGCCAGGCAGGCGGTTTTCCACCCGCCGCGCCACCGGTGCACTGGCCGGGATGCGCAGGCCGGCGGCGCGGTTGTCCTCGGACCAGCAGGCGTTGTTCGGCGAGGCATAGGGGTGGCACAGCCGCTGGTAGGAATTGACGTTGGGCGCGAACAGCGCAGTAAAGTCGGCCATGCACGCCTGCAGGCCGCCGATGAAGTGGTGGAAGGTGTCGGTCGGCAGGCCCTGCGCATCACTGAATACGTTACGCCCGCTGCTGGCTTCGACCAGGCTCTGGTGAATATGCATCGAGCTGCCCGGGGTGCGCGCCAGCGGCTTGGCCATGCACACCACGGTCAGGCCGTGCTTGAGCGCCACCTCCTTGAGCAGGTGTTTGAACAGAAAGGTCTGGTCGGCCAGCAACAGCGGGTCGCCGTGCAGCAGGTTGATTTCGAACTGGCTGACGCCCATTTCGTGCATGAAGGTGTCGCGCGGCAGGCCCAACGCGGCCATGCATTGGTAGACATCGCTGAAGAACGGGCGCAGGCCGTTGTTGGAACTGACGCTGAATGCCGAATGGCCCGACTCCCGGCGGCCATCGGTACCCAACGGTGGCTGGAACGGCTGCAGCGGGTCGCTGTTGGGCGCAAACACGAAGAACTCCAGCTCGGTCGCCACCACTGGCGCAAGGCCCAGCGCTGCGTAGCGGGCGATCACCGCCTTGAGCTGGCCACGGGTGGACAGCGCCGAAGGCCGGCCATCCAGTTCGATGGCATCGCAGATGGCCAGGGCACGGCCGTCACTGCTCCAAGGCAGACGATGCAGCTGGCCGGGCTCGGCTACCAGCGCCAGGTCACCGTCGTCGCCACCATAGAACTTCGCCGGCGGGTAGCCGCCCATGATGCATTGCAGCAGCACACCGCGGGCCATCTGAAGGCGGCGGCCTTCGAGAAAGCCTTCGGCGGTCATCACCTTGCCGCGTGGCACGCCGTTAAGGTCGGGGGTGACGCATTCGACTTCATCGATACCTTGGAGCTGAGCAGTGCTCATGACACTTGTCCTTGTTGTTGTATGCCGACAACAACATAGGCCGGGGGTGTTTAAAATATCAAGCAGCAAGCTCACTAGAGGTTACCCGCTGCCCCCGACTTGGCAGCAAGGCTTTCCATCTCCCCCCTGCGCCCGCCTGAAGATTACCTTGGGCTCACCCCATGCTGGGGTGATTGAAACCGGAGGGCTGTATGTTGAAAGCTGATTTTACCGCAGAGTTGCACCGCGAAGGCGGAGGCCAAGTGGTCGTTGCAAGCCCGAGTCTGTTTAGCAAGAAAGGGAAAATGTTTAACCCAGAAGGGTTAGTGGATGACGAGGGCTGGTTGTGCATTGATGCCGAGCGCGACGAGTATAAGTTCACCCGCGGGGAGTACAGACCTATTGTATTTAAATTCAATTACATCAAAGAGGAAGGGCAAGGCGTCGGGAAACGCACGCTTTACTCCATCTCATGCAAAAGCGGGTGGGAATACGACGGCGCCAGGCTGGAAAGAAATGCCAGGGGCTGGCTGGGTCTATATGGTACGGGTGTGATCGGCAGAATCACGGACGCCGTGACAAACTATCCCTTGCACCTGGCAGGACTGGGTGACTACTGGAAAATCCAGACACTGCAGGATTGGGATGGTGACTTGCGTAGTGCCGAAGACGTTCCATTCTACCTGCGCGACAAACACGGCCATCGTGTTGCGCTGGCAACGCCAGATGACGCCGCCGTCGACCTGTCCACCAGACATGACAGATATTTGAACGCCGGCGAAACACCCGGCGACATACTCAAGTTCAACCTACGCAATATCAACCTGATCGAGTAGCGGTGAGTTAACGCAGTGCCGGACAGTGCGGACGCTGGCCCTATGTCTGGTTTCAAGAGGCATGCTTGAAGGGAGCTGGCCTATTGCGCATCAACGCTTTCCAACTCTCTTTTCTCAAGCATGAGCATTACCGTTACTCACCCCATGCTGGGATTATCTAAGACCGGAGACTACATGATCAAAGCTGATTTCACCGCCGAGTTGCATTGTGAAGGCGCAGGCCAAGTGGTAGTTGCAGACGCAAGTTGGTATGACCCTACCATGAGACTGGATGACCAAGGCTGGTTATGCGCCGAAAACGACCGCGAAGACCACCAACTCACCAGCGGCCAATTCCTGCGTATCAAATTTGACTTCGAGTATCTGAGAATGGAGCGGGGCTCTGCCGGGGAGCGCGCGATCTACAACATAAAATGCAATAACCGATGGAACTATGCAGGCGCGAGGCTGGAAAGAAATGCCAGAGGCTGGCTGGGCCTGTATGGCACGGGATGGACGGGCAGGGTCACTGATGCAGTGACGAACCTCCCCCTGCACCTGGCTGGATTTGGCGACTATTGGAAAATTGACACGCTTCGGGACTGGAACGGTAACGTGGAGAGCGCCGACAGCATTCCGTTCTACCTGCGCGACAAACACGGCCACCGTGTAGCACGGGCAAAGTCCAAAGACGCATCGGTAGACCTGTCTCTGAATCGGGCCAGGTTTCTGAATTCAGGCGAAACGCCTGGAGAAATAGTCACGTTCTATCTTAAAAACATCCAACTCGCCTCATAACCACATTGGGCCTCGGCATGGGCTACAGGACCCAACCTGTAGCCATGCCAGCCAAGGGCATTGCCCAATATGATCAGCGGCTCAAACGACGTCTATTCGCGCAAGGTCATGCCATTGGCCGGCAACGGCAAGGCCGTCTTGTAGCGCACCTGCTTCAACGCAAAGCTCGAGCGTATATTCGCCACCCCCGGCAACCGCGTCAGGTAATCGAGAAACCGCTCCAGCGCCTGGATGCTCGGCAGCAAGACCCGCAGCAGGTAATCCGGGTCTCCCGTCATCAGGTAGCACTCCATCACCTCGGGCCGCTCGGCGATTTCTTCCTCGAAGCGGTGCAGCGACTGCTCCACCTGCTTCTCCAGGCTGACATGGATGAACACATTCACATCAAGCCCCAGCGCCTCGGGTGATAACAAGGTCACCTGCTGGCGGATCACCCCCAGTTCTTCCATGGCCCGCACCCGGTTGAAACAGGGCGTCGGCGACAGGTTGACCGAGCGTGCCAGCTCGGCATTGGTGATGCGGGCATTTTCTTGCAGGCTGTTGAGAATGCCGATATCGGTACGATCGAGTTTGCGCATGAGACAAAATCACCGGTTTTTTGTGTTTATGCGGAATGTTTATCTGGCCCGATCGGCAAAGGCAATCAACTTGAGAGAAAAATTCTCCTGCCGGGCCACTAAGATGTAGATGACGCTGACCTACCAGTCACAAGCCGGTATTCAGCGGCGGCCGCTTCAGAGCTCACAAAAACAAATATCCGAGCGAGCGTAAACAGCATGAACGAGTACGCCCCCCTGCGTTTGCATGTGCCCGAGCCTACCGGCCGGCCAGGCTGCCAGACCGATTTTTCCTACCTGCGCCTGAACGATGCAGGTAAAGCCCGTAAACCCCCTGTCGATGTCGATGCTGCCGACACCGCCGACCTGTCCTACAGCCTGGTCCGCGTGCTCGATGAGCAGGGCAACGCCCAAGGCCCGTGGGCCGAGGACATCGACCCGCAAGTGCTGCGTCAAGGCATGCGTGCCATGCTCAAGACGCGGATCTTCGACAGCCGTATGGTGGTCGCCCAGCGCCAGAAGAAGATGTCCTTCTACATGCAGAGCCTGGGTGAAGAAGCCATCGGCAGCGGCCAGGCCCTGGCGCTTAACCGCACCGACATGTGCTTCCCCACCTACCGCCAGCAAAGCATCCTGATGGCCCGCGACGTGTCGCTGGTGGAGATGATCTGCCAGCTGCTGTCCAACGAGCGCGACCCGCTGAAGGGTCGCCAGCTGCCGATCATGTATTCGGTGCGCGAGGCCGGCTTCTTTACCATCAGCGGCAACCTGGCGACCCAGTTCGTGCAGGCGGTCGGCTGGGCCATGGCTTCGGCAATCAAGGGTGATACCAAGATCGCTTCGGCCTGGATCGGCGACGGCGCCACCGCCGAGTCGGACTTCCACACCGCCCTCACCTTCGCCCACGTGTACCGTGCGCCGGTGATCCTCAACGTGGTCAACAACCAGTGGGCCATCTCCACCTTCCAGGCTATCGCCGGTGGCGAGTCGACCACCTTTGCCGGCCGTGGCGTGGGTTGCGGCATCGCCTCGCTGCGGGTTGACGGCAACGACTTCGTCGCCGTGTACGCCGCTTCGCGCTGGGCCGCCGAGCGCGCCCGTCGGGGCCTGGGCCCGAGCCTGATCGAGTGGGTCACCTACCGTGCCGGGCCACACTCGACGTCTGACGACCCGTCCAAGTACCGCCCCGCCGATGACTGGAGCCACTTCCCGCTGGGTGACCCGATCGCCCGCCTGAAGCAGCACCTGATCAAGATCGGCCACTGGTCCGAGGAAGAGCACCAAGCCACCACGGCCGAGTTCGAAGCCACCGTGATTGCGGCGCAGAAGGAAGCCGAGCAGTACGGCACCATGGCCAACGGTCACATTCCGAGCGCCGCCTCGATGTTCGAGGACGTGTACAAGGACATGCCCGACCACCTGCGCCGTCAACGCCAGGAACTGGGGGTTTGAGATGAACGACCACAACAACAGCATCAACCCGGAAACCGCCATGGCCACCACTACCATGACCATGATCCAGGCCCTGCGCTCGGCCATGGATATCATGCTTGAGCGCGACGACAATGTGGTCGTGTACGGCCAGGACGTCGGCTACTTCGGTGGCGTATTCCGCTGTACCGAAGGCCTGCAGACCAAGTACGGCAAATCCCGCGTGTTCGACGCGCCGATCTCCGAGAGCGGCATTGTCGGCACCGCCGTAGGCATGGGCGCCTACGGCCTGCGCCCGGTGGTGGAAATCCAGTTCGCCGATTACTTCTACCCGGCCTCGGACCAGATCGTTTCCGAGATGGCGCGCCTGCGCTACCGTTCAGCCGGCGAATTCATCGCCCCGCTGACCCTGCGCATGCCATGCGGCGGCGGCATCTATGGCGGCCAGACCCACAGCCAGAGCCCGGAAGCGATGTTCACCCAGGTCTGCGGGCTGCGCACGGTGATGCCGTCGAACCCGTATGACGCCAAAGGCCTGCTGATTGCCTCGATCGAATGCGACGACCCGGTGATCTTCCTCGAGCCCAAGCGCCTGTACAACGGCCCGTTCGACGGCCACCACGACCGCCCGGTAACGCCGTGGTCCAAGCACCCGCACAGCGCCGTGCCCGATGGTTACTACAACGTGCCGCTGGACAAGGCCGCCATTGCCCGCCCTGGCAATGACGTCACCGTGCTGACCTACGGCACCACCGTGTACGTGGCCCAGGTGGCCGCTGAAGAAAGCGGCGTGGATGCCGAAGTGATCGACCTGCGCAGCCTGTGGCCGCTGGACCTGGACACCATCGTCGAGTCGGTGAAGAAGACCGGCCGCTGCGTTGTCGTGCATGAAGCCACGCGTACCTGCGGCTTTGGCGCCGAACTGGTGTCGCTGGTGCAGGAGCACTGCTTCCATCACCTGGAGGCGCCCATCGAGCGCGTCACCGGCTGGGACACCCCCTACCCTCACGCACAGGAATGGGCTTACTTCCCAGGCCCTTCGCGGGTAGGTGCGGCACTGAAAAAGGTCATGGAGGTCTGAATGGGCACGCACGTCATCAAGATGCCGGACATTGGCGAAGGCATCGCGCAGGTCGAGTTGGTTGAATGGTTCGTCAAGGTCGGCGACATGATCGCCGAGGACCAGGTAGTGGCCGACGTCATGACCGACAAGGCCACCGTGGAAATCCCTTCGCCGGTCAGCGGCAAGGTGCTGGCCCTGGGTGGCCAGCCCGGTGAAGTGATGGCGGTCGGCAGCGAGCTGATCCGCATCGAAGTGGAAGGCAGCGGCAACCATGTGGATACGCCAATGCCGAAACCCGCCGAAACCGCTGCGGCCCCGGTGGCGACCAAGCCGGAGCCACAGCAGCCAGTAAAACCCGCTGCCTACCAGCAGCAGGCGCCGGTCAACCACGAGGCCGCCCCCATCGTGCCGCGCCAGCCGGGCGACAAGCCATTGGCGTCGCCGGCAGTGCGCAAGCGCGCGCTGGATGCCGGTATCGAACTGCGTTACGTGCATGGCAGCGGCCCGGCCGGGCGCATCCTGCATGAAGACCTCGACGCCTTCATGAGCAAGCCGCAGAGTGCCGCCGGGCAGGCGCCAACTGGCTATGCCAGGCGCACCGACAGCGAGCAGGTGCAGGTGATCGGTCTGCGCCGCAAGATCGCCCAGCGCATGCAGGATGCCAAACGTCGGGTCGCGCACTTCAGCTATGTGGAAGAAATCGACGTCACCGCCCTGGAAGCGCTGCGCCAGCAGCTCAACAGCAAGCATGGCGACAGCCGCGGCAAGTTGACTCTGCTGCCGTTCCTGGTGCGCGCGCTGGTGGTGGCG
>NZ_JABMCW010000246.1:0-8597 GCF_013179705.1 Pseudomonas sp. CM25
TGGGCGTTGATGATCTGCATGACTTCGCGGATAGCGGTTCCGGCAGTGATCACGTCGTCGATGATCAGCACGTCACCCGCCAGCGGCGCGCCAACCAGGCTGCCACCTTCGCCGTGGTCCTTGGCTTCCTTGCGGTTGAAGCACCATGGCACATCGAGCTGATGCTGATCGGCAAGGGCCACGGCGGTAGTCGCCGCCAGCGGAATGCCCTTGTAGGCCGGGCCGAACAGCACATCGAAGGGGATCTTGCTGTCGACGATGGCGGCGGCGTAGCAACGCCCCAGTTCGGCCAATGCGGAACCGGTGTTGAACAGGCCGGCATTGAAGAAATACGGGCTGGTACGCCCCGATTTCAGGGTGAATTCACCGAAGCGCAGTACACCGCGATCGATGGCAAAACGGATAAAGTCGCGCTGATACGGCTGCATGAATAGTCCCGGACACCACGGATTTAGCTAAATGGGTTGAGCTCGGGTATCATACACGCACGAGATTTTTGGGGCCATTTATGCGGATCATCAGTGTGAACGTTAATGGCATTCAGGCTGCGGCCGAGCGTGGTTTGCTCAGCTGGCTACAAGCCCAGAATGCCGACGTCATCTGCCTTCAGGATACCCGCGCCTCGGCCTTTGAACTCGACGACCCAGCTTTCCAGCTCGATGGCTATTTCCTTTATGCCTGCGACGCGGAGGTGCCCGCCCAAGGTGGTGTGGCGCTTTATTCGCGCATGCAGCCCAAGGCAGTCATCACCGGCCTGGGCTTCGAGACAGCCGACCGCTACGGGCGTTACCTGCAAGCAGATTTCGACAAAGTCAGTATTGCCACCCTGCTGTTGCCTTCGGGCATGAACGGCGACGAAGACTTGAACCAGAAATTCAAGTTGATGGACGACTTTGCCAAGTACCTGGACAAGCAGCGTCGCAAGCGCCGCGAGTACATCTACTGCGGCTCGTTCTACGTGGCGCAGCAGAAGCTCGACATCAAGAACTGGCGTGACAGCCAGCAGTCGCCGGGCTTCCTGGCACCGGAACGCGCCTGGATGGATGCGATCACCGGTGAGATGGGTTATGTCGATGCCTTGCGCGAAGTCAGCCGTGAAGGCGACCAGTACAGCTGGTGGCCGGACAACGAACAGGCCGAGATGCTCAACCTGGGCTACCGGTTCGACTACCAGATCCTCACCCCGGGCCTGCGCCGCTTCGTGCGTAACGCCCGCCTGCCGCGTCAGCCGCGCTTCTCGCAACATGCGCCGCTGATTGTGGATTATGACTGGACGTTGACCATCTAAAAAGCCGATTGGGGCTGCTTTGCAGCCCATCGCCGGCAAGCCAGCTCCCACAGGGTCACCACAGACTTCAAAACCTGTGCTGCACCTGTGGGAGCTGGCTTGCCGGCGATGGGCTGCGAAGCGGCCCCAATTGCTATTTGATCGGCCGCCAGATCATCGGGTAGCGATACGGCTTGCCTTCATTGGCCCGCACCGCCGCAATGATGATCAGGATCAGCACCGCCACCGTCAGCATGGCGAACAGCACCAGCCCGATGAACACGAACATCAGCAAAAAGCAGATGAACCCGGCAACCGTCACGCTGATCTGAAAGTTCAGCGCCTCTTTGCCCTGGGCGTCGATGAAAGGATCTTGCTCGCGCTTCAGGTGCCACAGCACCAGCGGGCCCAGCAAGTGCCCGAGCGGCACCACCAGGCCCAGCAGCGCGGAGAGGTGGCAGAACATCGCCCACTGCCGGATTTCGGCATTGGGCGGGGTGATCGACAGGTTCGAATCGCTCATGCCCCGCACCTCCCTGGCTGGGTTCAGTCGGCCAATGCCGCCTGCTGTAGCTCGAAGATTTCGTTCATGCCCTTCTGCGCCAGAGCAAGCATGGCATTGAAGTCTTCAGGCTGGAACGGCGCACCTTCGGCAGTGCCCTGCACTTCGATGAAGCCGCCGGCGCTGGTCATGACCACGTTCAGGTCGGTCTCGGCAGCGGAGTCTTCGGGGTAGTCCAGGTCGAGCACGGCTTCACCCTGGTACATGCCCACCGACACGGCGGCAATCATGTGCTTGAGCGGGTTGCCGCCCTTCAGGCCGCCACGTTTCTTGATCACTGCCAGCGCGTCGCACAGGGCGACCATGGCGCCGGTGATGGAGGCGGTACGGGTGCCGCCATCAGCCTGGATCACGTCGCAGTCGACGTACAAGGTGATGTCACCGAGCTTGCTCATGTCCAGCGCGGCACGCAGCGAGCGACCAATGAGACGCTGGATTTCCAGGGTGCGGCCACCCTGTTTGCCACGGCTGGCTTCACGCTGGTTACGCTCGCCAGTGGAGCGCGGCAGCATGCCGTATTCGGCGGTCAGCCAGCCTTGGCCCTGGCCTTTGAGGAAGCGCGGCACGCCGTTTTCCACACTGACCGTGCAGATGACCTTGGTGTCACCGAACTCGACCAGTACCGACCCTTCGGCGTGCTTGGTGTAGTTGCGGGTGATGCGGATCGAGCGGAGCTGATCGGCGGCGCGACCACTTGGACGTTTCATCTGGGATACCTGTACTGGGACTTTGAATCTGCCGAGCATTATAGAGCCCGCAGCCCGGGGAAGACATGCCTATCGTCGCAGCTGACACAGCCCGTCGCCTTTTCCTGCTGCTGCACGCCCCCCTCTGTAACATAGGCAGATTGGGCGCCAAGGCCGCACTGCGCTACAATCCTGCGCCTTGCAGCCGAGAGGCTGCCACCGTTCATTCATCTACGCGAGGTACTCCCCATGGTGCACAGCATGACCGCTTTTGCTCGTGTCGAGCGCGCCGGCAGCCAAGGCACCCTGGTCTGGGAGCTGCGTTCGGTCAACCACCGTTACCTTGAGCCGCACCTGCGCCTGCCCGAGGCCCTGCGCGACCTTGAAGGCAGCGTACGTGAAGGCCTGCGCCAAGGCCTGTCGCGGGGCAAGGTGGAATGCACCCTGCGCCTCAACGAAGACAGTAACGGCAAGCCGTTGAAGGTAGACCGCGAGCGCGCCGCGCAACTGGTCGCGGCTGCCGAGGAAGTGGCCGGCCTGATCAAGCAGCCGGCACCGCTGAACCCGCTGGAAGTGTTGTCGTGGCCGGGGGTGCTGGTGGCCGACGCCAGCGACCCGCAAGCGCTGAACGCCGAAGCCATGGCGCTGTTCGACGATGCGCTGGCCGAGCTCAAGGCCGGGCGTCAGCGTGAAGGCCAGGAACTGGCCCGCCTGATCAACGAACGGCTGGACAACATGGCCAGCGAAGTCAGCACCCTGCGCGCCCTGGTGCCGCAGATGCTGGCGGCGCAGCGGCAGAAGATCCTCGACCGCTTCGGCGACATGCAGGCCGAGCTGGACCCACAGCGCCTGGAGCAGGAGATGGTGCTGCTGGCGCAGAAAAGCGACGTCGCCGAGGAACTCGACCGCCTCAGCACCCACGTCACCGAAGTACGCCGGGTGCTCAAGGGTGGCGGTGCTGCCGGCCGGCGCCTGGACTTCCTGATGCAGGAACTCAACCGCGAGGCCAACACCCTTGGTTCCAAGGCCTTCGACCCACGCAGCACGCAAGCAGCGGTCAACCTGAAGGTACTGATCGAACAGATGCGTGAACAAGTACAGAACATCGAGTAAGGCCACCCCCGACCATGAACCACAGCAGCGGCACCCTCTACATCGTTTCGGCACCCTCGGGCGCCGGCAAGACCAGCCTGGTCAACGCCTTGACCAAGGACGACCAGCAGATCCGCGTCTCGGTCTCGCACACCACCCGCGCCATGCGCCCGGGCGAGCAGCACGGGGTGAACTATCACTTCGTCGTCCACGAGGAATTCACCACCCTGATCGAGCAGGGCGACTTCCTGGAACATGCCGAGGTGTTCGGCAACTTCTATGGCACCTCGCGCAGCGCGCTGCAACAGACCCTGGACCAGGGCTACGACCTGATCCTGGAAATCGACTGGCAAGGTGCCCAGCAGGTGCGCAAGCTGATGCCGCAGGCATTGTCGGTGTTCATCCTGCCACCAAGCCAGGAAGCGCTGCGTCAGCGCCTGGATGGCCGCGGGCAGGATAGCGAAGAGATCATCGCCGGACGCATGAAAGAAGCCGTCAGCGAGATGGTGCACTACGACGAGTATGACTACGTGATCATCAACGATGATTTCGACGTGGCGCTTGAGGATTTGAAGGCAGTGTTCCGTTCGAACCGGCTGGTGCTGAAGAAGCAGCAACAGCGCAACAGCGGGCTGCTGAAAGAACTGCTCTCCTGAAACACCGCACGGGGCTGCTTTGCAGCCCTTTCGCCGGCAAGCCAGGCTCCCACAGATACCTTGCAGAACCTGAAGGACTCGACGGACCTGAAGGACTGTGGAGATTTTGTGGGAGCTGGCTTGCCGGCGATAGGGGCGCAAAGCGCCCCCAGCTTATTCGGCCAAAGGCAGGGTAGCCTGCTGACGCAGGGTAGCCCCCAGGAAGTAAGCCGGCGCACGCATGCGCGACAGCATCATCAGCCCGATGCCCAGCACCGAGATGATCGCGGCAATCACGAACACCAGCCCCAACCCGCCCACATGCGAACCGCTGCCGAAGTCCGGCGAGGCGCTGTCGATGGCGGTGCGCGCGAAGATCACCGACAGGATCACCCCACCCACCAGCGGGCACAGGCCGCGCATGATGAAGTGGCGCAAGCTGCCGAACAGGCTGTGGCGGAAATACCACACACAGGCAAACGCGGTCAGCGAGTAGTAGAAGCAGATCATCATGCCCAGCGCGGTGATGGTATCCGCGAGCACGTTCTCGCTCAGGGTACGCATGGTCACGTAGAACAGGCCTGCGGCCAGGCCGGCGCAAATGGTTGCGTAGCGCGGGGTTTGCGACCGCGGGCAGACACTGGCGAACTTCGGCGGCACCGCGCCGTAGTAACCCATGGCCAACAGGGTGCGCGCCGGCGCCACGAAGGTCGACTGCAGCGACGCCGCCGTACTGGCCAGCACGGCGATGGACATCAGGATCGCCAGCGGCCCCATGACCGGGCCCGCCAGGTGGGCAAACACGTTTTCCTGAATACGCGGGTTGTTCAGGCCCAGGCCCGTTTCACTGATCCCGGCAAACTGCAGGGTGGCGATGGCGGTGAACAGGTATAGCCCGAGGATCAGCATCACGGTCCAGGTGGCCGCCTTGCCAGGCATCTCTTCACTGCCCACCGACTCTTCGCTGACCGTCAGGCAGGTATCCCAGCCCCAGAAGATGAAGATCGACAGCGACAGCCCTGCGGCAAAGGCCGAGAACGACTCGACACCGAACGGGTTGAACCAGGCGAAATCGAACTCCAGCGGTGGCGGCGCCGTGGTGCTGCCGAAGGCGGCGAAGGCAAAACCGATCAACACCAGCAACTGCAGGGCCACCAGGCCATATTGCACCGTCATGGTGGTGGCTATGCCGCGACAGCAGATCCACACCGCCAGGGCGATGAACACGCAACAGGTGACAATGTTGATCAACAGGTTGTCAGCCAACGCCGCCAGCTCATGCTTGCCGGTAATCTGACCAAGGAACAGGTAGAAGAAGTCGACCGCCACCCCCGCCAGATTCGACAGCACGATGGTGGTGGCAACCACCAGCCCCCAGCCGCCGATCCAGCCAATCATCGGCCCGAAGGCACGCGCCGACCAGGTAAACGAGGTGCCGCTGTCCGGCTCTGCCGAGTTCAGCTCACGGTAGCCCAGGGCCACCAGCAGCATCGGCAGGAACCCGACGATGAACACGGCCGGCAGGTGCGCACCCACCTCGCGCACGGTCGGGCCGAGGGCACCGGTCAGGGTATAGACCGGCGCGATGGTGGAAATGCCCAGCACCACGGTAGCCAGCAATCCCAGCCGGCCTTTGGCCAGACCCTTGCTGTTGTGGGTGTTGCCCGCGTCGGCCGCCATATCGGGTGGGCGGCCGGTATCTGTGTAATTGCTCATGAGTATTTGCCGTAAATTTTGGAATTGTTTTGGCGGGCCTTGCGCACAAGGCCCGCTTTCACTCATTGAAAGCTTGCTGCCGGGAACACGTCATCCGAGACCTTCGGCTGACGTCAGGATGCCTTCTGCCGTGCGCCCTCCCGTGCTGCGTAGGCAATGCAGGCCTCGCGAAACGCCTGAAACAGGCGCAGCGAGACCGGGTTTTCGTTGAAGCGCCATTCCGGATGCCACTGCACGCCAAGCACAAAACCCGGCGCCGCAGGCATGGACACTGCTTCGATCAGGCCGTCCGGGGCCCGTGCCTCGACGCGCAGGCCTGGGGCCAGGCGGTCAATGCCCTGGCTGTGCAGCGAGTTGACCTCGAACTGCGCGGCCAGGCCCAGGCGCTCGAACAACCCGCCTGGCTCGATGCCGACCGGGTGACGAGGGCCGTACTGCACCTCTGTCGGTGCGTCCTCAGGTTCGCGGTGGTCAAGGTAACCAGGCAGTTCCTGCACGCGCTGGTGCAGGCTGCCGCCAAGTGCCACATTCAATTCCTGGTAGCCACGGCAGATGCACAGCACCGGCACACCGGCGGCAATGGCCGCCTTCAGCAGTGGCAGGGTCAGCCGATCACGCGCCA
Source organism: Pseudomonas sp. CM25 (assembly GCF_013179705.1). Classification (NCBI taxonomy): domain Bacteria; kingdom Pseudomonadati; phylum Pseudomonadota; class Gammaproteobacteria; order Pseudomonadales; family Pseudomonadaceae; genus Pseudomonas; species Pseudomonas sp. CM25. The sequence goes on from NZ_JABMCW010000246.1 coordinate 6,581, forward strand.
GGTCGTGCCGGGTACCCGCCGCACTGGGGGCGCCATTGTAATGATGCGGTTCGATATTTGAAGGCGAACCGGTAAAAACAATGCCGTGCAGAAGACCCAGCAGCGCTTGCGTATCGCTGCCTGCGTCACGGGCCGGCAATATCAGTGGCAAGCCGGCAAACCCGGCTGCCTCGACATACCTGTCGCCCACTGTGTGCGACGAGTTCTTCCCCACCTGCTGACGGCAGGCGCTGACACCGATCAAGGGGACCGCAGTTGCGCTCATGGGCTTACACCGTGTGCAGGTACCAGTTGTACTCGAGGTCGGAAATCGACACTTCGAACTCGGCCAGTTCGCTTTCCTTGCAGGCCACGAAGATATCGATGTAGTCCGGGCTGATGTATTGGTTGAGGACTTCGCTGTCGTCCAGCGCGCGCAGGGCATCGCGCAGGTTGTTCGGCAGGCTCTGCTCCAGCTGTTCGTAGGAGTTGCCTTCGATTGGCGCCTGTGGCTCGACCTGGTGGGTCAGGCCGTGATGAACGCCGGCCAGGATTGCCGCCAGCATCAGGTACGGATTGGCATCGGCACCGGCTACGCGGTGCTCAAGGCGCACGTTGTCGCTGCTGTCGGTAGGCACGCGTACGGCTACGGTACGGTTGTCCAGGCCCCAGCTCGGCGCATTGGGCACGTAGAACTGTGCGCCGAAGCGGCGATAGGAGTTGATGTTCGGGCACAGGAAAGCCATCGACGCCGGCATGGTTTCCAGCACGCCGCCAATGGCGTGGCGCAACGCGTCGCTTTGCAGCGGGTCGTCACTGGCGAAGATGTTCTTGCCGGTTTTCTTGTCCAGCAGCGAGATATGCACGTGTAGCCCGTTGCCTGCCTGGCCCGGATAGGGCTTGGCCATGAAGGTGGTGTCCATTTCATGGTCGTAGGCAACGTTCTTGATCAGGCGCTTGAGCAGGATCGCGTAATCGCAGGCCTTCAGCGGATCCGCCACGTGGTGCAGGTTGACCTCGAACTGCGCCGGGGCGCTTTCCTTGACGATGGCATCGGCGGGCAGGCCCTGCTCCTTGGCCGCTTCGAGCATGTCCTGCAGGCAGTCGGCGTATTCGTCGAGGTCGTCGATCAGGTACACCTGGGTCGAATGCGGGCGCTTGCCGGAGATCGGCGAACGCGGCGGCTGCGGGCGACCGTTGAGATTGTCCTGGTCGATCAGGTAGAACTCCAGCTCGAACGCGGCGCAGATGGTCAGGCCCAGGTCGTCGAACTTGCTCACCACCTGGCGCAGCACTTCACGCGGGTCGGCGAAGAACGGCTGGCCATCGAGCTCGTGCATGGTCATCAGCAGCTGGGCGGTGGGGCGTTTCTGCCACGGCTCATCGGACAGCGTGCCGGGAATAGGGAAGCAGATGCGGTCGGCATCGCCGATGTCCAGGCCAAGGCCGGTGCTTTCGACGGTGGAACCATTGATGTCCAGGGCAAACAACGACGCCGGCAGATTGATGCCTTTCTCGTACACCTTGTGCAGGCTGGCCCGCTCGATGCGCTTGCCACGTACCACGCCGTTCATGTCGGAGATCAGCAGATCGACGTACTGCGTGTCCGGATGGGCCTGGAGGAAGTCACTCATCTCGCTGGAAGAACTGGCGCACGGGGTTACCGACGTCATGGCTGTACATCCTTTGATTTGCTGCGGCGATGTGGGGATACGGCTGGCGCCTCACGGGCGACGATGGTTGCAGCTGTTGTTTTTTTCACTTTCCCATCGTGGGGACTGGTTGCCCGACCGGGCGCATTGATTCCGGGGGGCCGTTTCACTATAAAATGGCCCTGACGCAACAGACATTGGCAATTCGGCAAGCAGAGCGTGCACCAATGCAATATCAGATCACACATGCCGACCTTTCACTGGTACTGGCGCTGGAACGTGGCCGCTCCCTGGCCAAGGCCGCCGAGCTGCTGAAAGTCGACGTTTCGACCGTATTCCGCTCGATTCGCCGACTCGAGTCGGCACTCGGCACCGCGCTGTTCGTC
>NZ_JABMCW010000247.1:0-8452 GCF_013179705.1 Pseudomonas sp. CM25
GAAGTCAACCCGCACCGGGCCCGGTGCCTGCGGCCCCAGTTGCTGGACCTGCAGGCCATCGACGCCCACCTGCACGGCAAAGCCTGCGGCATCGTCCTGCAGCGGCAACGCTAGCCGCTCGGCCCATGCGGCGGCTTGCGCCTCGAACTCAGCCGACAGTGCCTCGACCCGGATACCTGTGCCCTGCTCTTCCATCATCCACACCTGAAAATTGAACCCAGCCGTTAATGTATCGGCAGCCACGGCCGATACAGGCAATATCCCGCTATTCTGCCAGAGCACAACGCGCGCGGCTGCCATGTCAGATACTCTTCCCATCGGCTTGACCTATTTGTCGCCTGTCGGCAACTACAGTCAGCACAATACCCAGGCACTCGGGGGCGTCAGCCACCTGTGGCAGGATTTCTTTGCCCGGGCCATGGCCGAACAGCCGGAAGAGCCCGTCGACCAGGTCAGCCAGTCGTTCGTGCAGTACGACCACGACAGCGGCGAGCCAATCGGCGGCGCCCGTGCGCTGGCCCTGATCGACGCCCAGCGCGCCTGCCCGGTGCAGGACACCGTGGTGGCACCGCCGGAGCCGCTGTTCCTGCCCAAGGCCGAGCTTGAGGCCAACTTGCTGGAGCCTGCTGCCGAGCCGTTCAGCGCCATCGAGCTGATCGAGCAGCAACGCCAGCTCGACATCAGCAACAGCTGGCTGCGCCCGGTGGTGATGAGCCAGGGCCACGCGATTGCCGAGCCCGGGCCAGGTCCCGCACCGCGGTCGCTGTTCCTGCCCATCGCCGAGTTCGAGACCAACCTGCTGGACCCGGCCCCGGAACCCTTCGACGAAGCCACGCTAGCCAAGCTGCAAAATGACCTGGAGTTCGACATCCACTGGGCGCGCCCGGTGGTGCTGAACAACGTGCGCGTTCACGCCTGAGCCTGGATCAACTCAGCGGCAGATCTGCCAGCGCCCCATGTCCAGATGAAAGTGGTTGTGGTGCGCAGCGTTGTAGTCCGGGCCCAGCACCGTACTGAAACTCTCGCAAGCTGCCTGCTGCACTTGCCGCAGGAACTCCGCCTTCTGCCCGCCCGCCTGCCAGTCCCGCGCCAGCACGATGCGTTGGCCGTCCTGCAGGCGGAAACCGCTGATGTCCAAGGCATTGGCCGTGGCGTGCTGGCTCAGCCGGCCTTGTTTGCGGTGGTAGACGTTACGACAGGCAAAGCTGCCCAGGTGATCTACCTGCGCCACCGGCTGCCCCAGTACCCGTTGGGCAACAGGTTGCAGGCCGTGGTTTTCGAACAGTGCGTAGGCCACCGCCAGCGGGCAACTGGCCAGGAAGCTGCTGCTGAGCCGCGCCTGGCCCGCTTCGAGGCGCCATACATTGTGCAGGGGGCAATTGGCCGTAGCGGGGCTATCGGCTTGCGCCCGGTAGCGCAGATGGCTGGTTTCCAGCGCCTGGCGGCACAACGCCGGGTCATCACGCAGACGCGACAGCTTGTAGGGTGTCAGCAGATTGGGCGGCTGTCGCACGTCCAGCGGCGCCCAGGGGTTCCACACGGCGGGCAGGCGCCAGCCGAACTGCCAGGCCAGGCCAGCCAGCAACAGCAGGCCGGCCAGCAGCGCCAGCAGCACCCGCATCAGCGGCGGAACAGGTCATTAAGCTGGGCAAACGGCAATGCTTGCTCCGCGTAGCCGAACGTGCCCTCGTCACGAATCTCCAAGGCCGCGCGGTGGACGGCGCCGAGCGCAGCGCGAGCCAGCGACGAGCCGACGCTGATGCGACGCACGCCCAGGTCCTGCAACTGGTTGACGCTCAACGGCACCCCCGCCATCCCCATCAGCACGTTGACCGGCCGTGGTGCCACTGCCTGCACCACCGCGCGGACTTCCTCGACGGTACGCAGGCCCGGGGCATAGAGCACATCGGCGCCGGCCTCGGCGTAGGCCTGCAGACGCAGGATGGTGTCGTCCAGGTCCATGCGCCCGTGCAGCAGGTTTTCTGCCCGGGCGCACAAGGTGAATGGGAACGGCAGGCTGCGCGCTGCCTGCACGGCTGCACGCACGCGCTCCACTGCCAGGCCGATGTCATAGATGGGGGCGTCACTGCGGCCGCTGGCATCCTCGATGGAACCGCCCACCAGACCAGCCTCGGCAGCACGCAGAATGGTCTGGGCGCAGTCCTCGGGCAGGTCGCCGAAGCCGTTTTCCAGGTCGGCAGCCACCGGCAACGCCGTGGCATCGACGATCTCGCCGGCATTATCAAGGGTATCGTCAAGGGTCAAGGCGCCTTCGGCGTCCGGGCGACCCAGGCTGAAGGCCAGCCCGGCACTGGTGGTGGCCAGTGCCTCGAAGCCAAGGCTGGCCAGCAGCTTCGCGGAGCCGGCATCCCACGGGTTGGGGATGACGAAGGCACCATCACGTTCGTGCAAGGCCTTGAAGGCTTCGGCACGCAGGGTTTGCACATCCATGGTTCAACCTCCGGCAGTCAGGGAAGGCTCAGAGTAGCCCCAGTTGTTCGACCTCGGGGGCTCGCGGCAATTCCGGCAAAGGTGCAAGGCCGGGCAGGCGCTGCATCAGGCGCTGGTGAAAACGCAGGGCCAGCGCCGCCGCCAGGCGGTTATCCGAGGTGTGCAGGAAGATATAAGGGCTGCGGCCTTCTTCGATCCAGCCAGCGACTTTTTCCACCCACGGGGTGAGAAACGACTCGTTGGCTTCCAGCTGCGGATGACCGATGAAGCGCACCTGCGGGTGCTGGCTGAAAGCCGCCGGGCGTGGCGGCACCTTGGGCTTCTTCGACTGCGCGTGCAGCACGGCAGGGTCGCGTGAAGTGCAACTGAACAGCGCGCGCGGGTCGAGGCAGATACGCTCCACGCCGCGCTCGTGCAGCAGGCGGTTGAGCAGGCGCTCCTCCTCGCCCTTGGCGAAGAACGCCGGGTTGCGCACCTCCACAGCCACCGGCACGCCAATCAGGTCAAGGAAGTGACCAAGCTCACCCACCCGCGCCGGGCCGAACTGGCGCGGCAACTGCAGCCAGCAAGGCGAGACGCGCTGGCCCAGCGGGGCCATCAGCCGGGTGAAGTCGAAGGCCGGCTCAAGCTGATCACGCAGGTCACCCTCATGGCTGATGTCCCGGGGGAACTTGGCAGTGAAACGGAAGTGCGCCGGCATCACCTGGGCCCAGCGCGCAATGGTGCCGGGTGCGGGGCGTGCGTAGAAGGTGGTGTTACCCTCGACGGCGTTGAACACCTGGCTGTAGAAGCCAAGCATTTCAGCGCTGCTGGCGTCGGCGGGGTACAGGTAGTCGCGCCAGGCGTTTTCGCTCCACGACGGGCAACCGAGAAAATAAGGCAGTGGTGATGGACTCATCCATCAAATGTACAGGTCGAGCCCCAGCACTTCCATGTCCCAATCGGTGAAACCGGCGGTGCTCAGGTAGCTGGCCAGCGCCGTGGCGGTACGGCGGTCACGGGCGCGGGGGAAGACCATGTCCTGCTGGCGGGCTGGCAGGCCACCGCTGCGACGGCGGGCGGTGGCTTCCTGAGCGGCGACTTCGGCTTCTTCTACAACTTCGGCGTCATCGATGGCCTCGTCACGCACCGCTGCCTTGCGCGGTGCGCGCTTGACCGGGTAGGACTGCGATGAGAGACCGTCGATACGCATGGCATGAACACTCAGGACCAATGATGGCAATTTAGCAGCATCAGAGTCAGGTCGCTAATGCTTGAGTGATAACTGGACCACAGATCGCGCAAAAGGTTTTAGTGTGATCGGCGATAACCGACGAACAGCACTCAGCGCTTCTTCGGCGTAGCTACATTATCGCGCAGATACACCGGTTGCGCCTGTTCGGCACCGATCGCCTCGCCGCGGGTCCAGGCGAAGCTGGCCAGGCTCAGAACGTCCAGGGCATGGGGCAAGGCGCTGGCATTGCTGGCCGCCACCTGCACTGCAAGGCGCTCGGCATAGCCCCAACCGGTACCGGCACCGAACCACTCGCCAGCGCTGCCCGCCGGCAGCGCCACCTGCTCCGGCGGCAATACCGCCTCGTGACCGACCAGGCGCATTTCGCCTGCGCTGGCCTGATAGCAGCCCCAATAGACTTCGTCCATACGCGCATCGATGGCAGCGGCCACCTGCTGAACGCCATGCTCGCGCAGCGCCCCCTGGGCCAGTGCGGCCAGGTTGGAAACCGGCAGTACCGGGCGCTCCAGCGCGAAGGCCAGGCCCTGGACCACACCGATGGCAATGCGCACGCCGGTGAACGCGCCCGGGCCACGGCCGAAGGCGATGGCATCCAGTGCATTCAGCGCGACGCCAGACTCGGCCAGCAACTGCTTGATCATCGGCAGCAGTTTCTGCGCGTGCTGACGTGGGATCACCTCGTAATGGCTGGTTACCTTGCCGTCATGCAGCAGCGCAACGGAACAGGCTTCGGTGGCGGTATCCAGGGCCAGCAGGGTGGTCATCGAACAGGTATCCAGGTGCGAAGAAAAAGAGCGGCAGTATAGAGCAGCGGCGGCGTTGTGTCCCGAAGGGGCCGCTGTGCGGCCTATCGCCGGCAAGCCAGCTCCCACAGATACTGCACAGCCTTCAGAAATGGCGCGATCCTGTGGGAGCTCGCTTGCCGGCGATGGGCTGCGTTAGCAGCCCCAAACGACAACGGCCCGCAAGCGGGCCGTTGTCGACAGGTACTGGATCAGCTCAGGGCTGCCAGGACCTTGGCGGTGATGGCTTCGACCGAGCCAACGCCTTCGATGTGGCTGTACTTCGGCTTGCCCGCATTGGCAGCCGACAGCTTCTGGTAGAAGTCCACCAGCGGCTTGGTCTGGCTGTGGTAAACCGACAGGCGATGACGAACGGTTTCTTCCTTGTCGTCGTCGCGCTGGATCAGGTCTTCGCCAGTGACGTCGTCCTTGCCTTCCACTTTCGGCGGGTTGTACTGAATGTGGTAAGTGCGGCCCGAGGCCAGGTGCACGCGGCGACCGGCCATGCGGCCGACGATCTCTTCGTCATCCACGGCGATTTCGACCACGGCGTCAATGTCGACACCGGCAGCGACCATGGCTTCGGCTTGCGGAATGGTGCGTGGGAAACCGTCGAACAGGCAGCCGTTGGCGCAATCAGGCTGGGCGATGCGCTCCTTGACCAGGCTGATGATCAACTCGTCGGAAACCAGCTGGCCGGCATCCATGACTTGCTTCAGTTCCAGGCCCAGCGGGGTACCGGCCTTGACGGCGGCACGCAGCATGTCGCCGGTGGAAATCTGTGGAATACCGAACTTTTCGGTGATGAACTTTGCCTGAGTACCTTTACCGGCCCCGGGAGCTCCCAGCAGAATTACGCGCATCTCGTGCTCCTCAAATTTTTTTATGAAATTCAATGGATTCGGCAACCAGGGCCAAGTCCGGAAAATCGGGTATGACCATAAAACGGTCAGAAGGCTGCTCAAGATACACAGCGCCCGGCAGCCATACAAGCGTCCCAAAGTTGCAGGAATGCGCCACTTGCGGCTGACCCGCCCGGTGGTTGCGCCAGGCGCAACCACCTTCTCCGTCTTCGCCCCCGCCCCTCGCGCCCCGCACCCAGGGTGGCCAGACCCTGCCCTCAGCCGGTGTTGCGCAGGCCTGCGGCGATACCCGCCACGGTCACCAGCAAGGCCTGCTCCAACGGGCTGTCCAGAGCGGCTTCGCGGCTGCGCGAGCGGGCCAGCAACTCTGCCTGCAGGCGGTGCAGCGGGTCCAGGTAGGTGTTGCGCAGGCTGATGAACTCCAGCGTCTCGGGGCTGTGCGCCAGTAGCACCGGCTGCCCGGTCAGGCCCAGCACCACCTGGCACGACTGCGACAATAGGTCGCGCAGATGCACACCTAAAGGACGCAAGTGCGGTTGCACCAGACGTTCGTCGTAGGCCTCGGCGATTTGTGCATCGGCCTTGGCCAGCACCATCTCGAGCATGTCGATGCGGGTTCGGAAGAACGGCCATTGCTCACGCATCTGCGCCAGCAGCTCGCCTTGGCCGCGGGCCAGGGCATTGCTCAGCGCCGTTTCCCAGCCCAGCCAGGCGGGCAGCATCAAACGGGTCTGGGTCCAGCCGAAGATCCACGGGATTGCCCGCAGGCTTTCAATGCCCCCGGCGCGGCGCTTGGCCGGTCGGCTGCCCAGCGGCAAGCGCCCCAGTTCCTGCTCTGGCGTCGACTGGCGGAAATACTCGACGAAGTCGGGGTTTTCGCGCACGACCCTGCGGTAGGCCGCGACGCCATCGGCGGCCAGTTGGTCCATCACCTCGCGCCAGGCCGGTTGCGGCGGCGGTGGCGGCAACAACGTGGCTTCCAGCACAGCGGCCAGATACAGGTTGAGGTTTTGCTCGGCGATGCCCGGCAAACCGAACTTGAAGCGGATCATCTCACCCTGCTCGGTGGTGCGGAAACGCCCCGCTACCGAGCCCGGTGGCTGCGACAGGATCGCCGCATGGGCGGGGCCGCCGCCGCGGCCTACCGTACCGCCTCGGCCATGGAACAGCAGCAACTCCACCTGGTGTTCGGCACAGATCCGCACCAGGTTTTCCTGTGCCCGGTACTGGGCCCAGGCGGCGGCGGTGGTACCAGCGTCCTTGGCCGAGTCGGAGTAGCCGATCATCACTTCCTGCGGGCCGCGCAAGCCGGCGCGGTAGCCCGGCAAGCCGAGCAGGCGTTGCATCACCGGGCCGGCGTTGTCGAGGTCGGCCAGGGTTTCGAACAGCGGCACCACGCGCATCGGCCGGGTCAGCCCGGCTTCCTTGAGCAGTAATTGAACCGCCAGCACGTCAGAGGCAGCACCGGCCATGGAGATGACATAGGACCCCAACGAAGCAGCAGGCGCAGCGGCCACCTCTCGGCAGGTGGCCAGCACTTCGGCGGTATCGGCCTGCGGCGTGAAGTGCGCAGGCAGCAGTGGCCGGCGGTTTTTCAACTCGGCCTGGAGGAACTCGATGCGTTGCTCTTCATCCCAGTCGGCGTAACGCCCCAGGCCCAGGTAGTCGGTGATTTCGGTCAGCGCATCACAGTGGCGGGCAGCGTCCTGGCGCACATCCAGGCGAACCAGGAACAGGCCGAAGGTAACGGCGCGACGCAGGCAGTCGAGCAACGGCCCTTCGGCGATCACGCCCATGCCGCATTCATGCAGCGACTGGTAGCACAGCTGCAGCGGCGCGATCAGGTCGCGGTTGTCCACCAGCACTTCGGCGCTGGCTGGCTGGTCGCTGGTCAACGCCGAATGCGCCCAGGCACGTGTTGCGCGCAGTCGGTCGCGCAGTTGCTTGAGCAAGGCGCGGTAAGGTTCGGCACTGTCGCCAACCCGTACACGCAGGGCGCCGCTGGCCTGCTGCATGGACAACTCGGCGGCCAGCGCATCGATATCGCGCAGGAACAGGTCGGCGGCCATCCAGCGCGCCAGCAGCAGCACCTCGCGGGTAACGGCAGCGGTCACGTTGGGGTTGCCGTCACGGTCACCGCCCATCCACGAGGCGAAGCGCACCGGGGCGGCCTCCAGCGGCAGGCGCAGGCCGGTGGCCTCCTGCAGGGCCTGGTCGACCTTGCGCAGGTGGCTGGGGATCGCGTGCCACAGCGAATGCTCGATCACCGCGAAGCCCCACTTGGCTTCGTCTACCGGGGTGGGCCGGGTGCGGCGGATTTCTTCGGTGTGCCAGGCCTCGGCGATCAGCCGGCGCAGGCGTTCGCGCACTTGCTGGCGTTCGGCCGGGGTCAGGTCGCGATGATCCTGGGCGGCCAGCTGGCCGGCGATGGCGTCGTACTTCTGGATCAAGGTGCGGCGGGCCACCTCGGTGGGGTGCGCAGTCAGCACCAGCTGGATATCGAGCTTGGCCAGTTGCCGGGCCAGGGCATCGTTGCTGTGCCCGGCCTGCTTCAGACGTGCCAGCAGCTCGGGCAGTACCCGCGCCTCGAACGGCTCGGGCTGATCGGCATCACGGCGGCGGATCAACTGGTACTGCTCGGCCATGTTGGCCAGGTTGAGGAACTGGTTGAAGGCCCTCGCCACTGGCAGCAGGTCTTCTTCGGCAAGGTCCGCCAGGGTCGAGCTCAGTTGCTCGCCGGGGCCGCGACGGTCGGCCTTGGCACTGTGGCGGATGTCCTCGATCTTCTGCAGGAACGCATCACCATGCTGCTGGCGAATGGTTTCACCCAGCAGCTCACCCAACACATGGACATCTTCACGCAAACGCACATCGATATCGGTCATTGGCCCTTCTCTCCGGCGCGGCTCTGGCGCACTGCATCCCTTTCAGCCTCAGCGCGGCCCACTGGGGCGCGCGGTACACACCCCAAGAGTGCCCACAGCCGGGCAGCGATGGCAAGCCGTGATCGGCCAAAGCAAACTAATCTCAAAGCACAGCACTCCGATGCCATGCAAGCCCTACGAGGCGTTAACAGAGGTCGTCATGAAAATCCGTGAACTCGCCCAGCACTGGGAACAGAA
>NZ_JABMCW010000248.1:0-8369 GCF_013179705.1 Pseudomonas sp. CM25
CATCCTGCCGGTGGCGGTGCTGGTCAACTACAGCGAGTCGGGCGCCTCTACCCTGCGTACTGCGCGCGAGCGACCACGGGCACCGATCCTCAACCTGACGCCGAACCTGAACACCGCGCGCCGCCTGAGCGTGGCCTGGGGTGTGCACTCGGTGGTCAACGACCGCCTGCGTCAGGTTGACGAGGTGGTTTCAACTGCGCTGGAAATTGCCCAGGCGCAGGGTATGGCAACCCGTGGCGACACGCTGCTGATCACTGCCGGTGTGCCTTTCGGCAAGCCGGGGTCGACTAACACCCTGCGGATCGAGACCTTGATCTGAGATTGCAGGGGGCGCTTTGCGCCCCCTGTGGGAGCTGGCTTGCCGGCGAATGGAGGGCGCAGCCCTCCCCCAACACATAAAGCACACCTGCGGAAAACCTGAGGCCCAAAGAGGCCCACCGCCCTCCACCCACCTCACTGACTGCCCCATGTACAGTAAAAATTCCGTCAACCCGTGCCCCGACTGGGCCACGGCTATGCTCAACGGCTTCAGCCAGGTACTGCTGCTGCGCAGCCCCCTGTGCGGCCTGTGCTGCCTGCTGGCCATCCTGCTCACCGCGCCCAGCCTGGTCGGCGGCGCCCTGCTCGGCGCCCTGGCCGGCCTGCTGACTGCCCAGGCCCGCGGCTACGACCGCGCCGACCGCCAGGCCGGGCTGTACTGCTACAACGGCGTGCTGATCGGCATCCTGATCTGCGCCGTGCTGCCCTGGTCGGTCATTCTGCCGCCGCTGATCATCGCTGCGGGTGGCCTGTCCAGCATCATTACCCACCAGTGGCGCAAGCGCGGTGGCAAGCTGTTGATCGCCTATACCGCGCCGTTCGTGCTGTTGGGCTGGGCCACGCTGCTGCTGGCCGACCCCGGCACCTCGGCGTCGGTCGACGCAGCCCCTCTATTTGCCGTATTTCGCGGCGTGGGCCAGATCTTCCTACTGGACCAGCCCATGGCAGGGCTGCTGATCGCCGGCGGTTTGTACCTGGCTAATCCCTATGCCGCCACCTGGGCGATAATTGGCTCATTGCTAGGCGCCGGCGTAGCTTGGCTAGCCGGCGATTTCCAGGCGGCATGGCTTGGACTTTATGGCTTCAACGCCGCGCTGGCGGCACTGGCATTCAGTCGGCAAGGAGAGCGGCCGTGGGTGACACTGCTGGCGATCGTCATGGCGATCGTTATTCAACGAACTGCGTCCAACCTCGACCTGCCGCTGCTGACTGCTCCATTCGTCGTCGCCAGCTGGGTCATGGGCGCCGTCCTGGTTCAAATGAAACCAGGCAGATCGCATCAAGACTTGACCCAACGCATGTGAAGGCCACTTAGTTCGATGATGTACTTCTAGTGCGCTGCATTAGAACGGAAAGATCATCACCATAGTCGTTGCTCTGGACATTCAGGCTGAGATCGGCAATTCCGACGGCTCGGGCTTTCCCCACTTTAGGCGATATGGCCTCGAGAAGAGTATCGACGTTAAACTTGAATTTTCTAAAACCAGCGTTCAGAAGGCCTTCGACTGTGCTTGGAGGAGCTTTGCTTGCCGGAATAAACAAATCGTCACGCCGATAAAAAACCTCGTCGCTCAAGAAGGAGTCAAATACCCTAGTTCTGGAGAGCTTTTCCCCCTTGATCTTAGTCCCAAACCCCATGAACTCATACCTTTCAAATTGTTCGCCTTTAAGTTTGTATACCGTCCTTTTCTTACCAAAATTTTCTATATCAATCAGTGGTCTAAGAAAATCGCGAAGGGGTTCCTTCGGTAGATTGAATTTATTCAACCGCTTGGTAAGAAGCGTTCTGCCACGTCCCGAAGGATCGTGAAAATTTACGGGATCGCCAGAGCAGTATGCGTAGGCGTTGACTCCGCCCGCACCAAAGGGGCTTAGGCTGTCGGAGCTCAGGAACCGCATGATTGCCGGGCGATACACCCTGTGCCCGTTGCCCATCAGATATCCCTGCACGGCGGGATCAAACCACTGCCCGACAAACCGCAGCCCGCCGCCGGCCCGCTGCTTGGGAAGCTGCCCATAGGGTGGAAAAGACCACTCCTCACGACGAACGCGCTGATCGGCGACGGTACTACCGAGGCCATCATCCTGCAGCAGAAGGGTTTCGCCGGCGCACGGGGGTGAAGCAGGTAATCCAGACATTCTGTTCGCTCCATTTTCAAGCAGACTGAGGCTCAATGATGGCCGCTGCCCTTGCAGCGGAAAACTGGCATTTCTAACAGTTCCCTAGCTCTGCGCCGGCTTGTGCATCTCACCCGCGCACCTTAGTGTTGATCATCAACGTCAAGTATCAGGTACCTCATGTCCTCGCAATCTTTGCGCGAACGCCTCTACGTCATCGTCTTCCAGACCGACACCGTAGCCGGCCGGCGCTTCGACAAGATCCTCCTGCTGATCATCCTGGCCAGCCTGGTCACGGTAATCCTCGACAGCATCGACGAGGTTCACCAAGGCTACGCCGGCCTGCTGGCCGCCATCGAGTGGGGCTTTACCGCGATCTTCCTGGCCGAGTACATCACCCGCCTGTACTGCTCGCCCAAGCCATTGCGTTACGCCTTCAGCTTCTACGGCTTGGTCGACCTGCTGGCGATCGTGCCGGGGGTCATCGCGCTGTACTACAGCGACGCCCAGTACCTGCTGATTATCCGGGTGATCCGGATGCTGCGGATCTTCCGCGTACTAAAGCTCAGCCCGTACCTCAAGCAGGCCAACTACCTGATGGAGGCGCTGCGCGGCAGCAAGCAGAAGATCATCGTGTTCCTGGTCAGCGTATCGACCCTGGTGACGGTGTTCGGCACCTTGATGTATGTGATCGAGGGGCCGGAGCATGGCTTCACCAGCATCCCCAAAGGGATCTACTGGGCCATCGTTACCCTGACGACGGTAGGCTTTGGCGACATCGTGCCGAAAACGCCACTCGGGCAGGTGCTGTCGTCACTGGTGATGATTACCGGTTATTCGATTATTGCCGTGCCGACCGGGATCTTCACCGCAGAGCTGGCCAATGCAATGCGCGGCGAGCAGTTGCAGCATGATTGCCCGACCTGCCACAAGAAAACCCATGAGCATGGGGCGGCGTTCTGTTCCCGGTGCGGGAATGGGTTGTTTCCCAAACAGTGATGTTGCCTGATCTGGCCCTATCGCCGGCAAGCCAGCTCCCACAAGTGCACTACAGCTATCAAGCCTTGTGCAGTACCTGTGGGAGCTGGCTTGCCGGCGATGGGGCCGGTATAGGCAGCGGAATAACCAAAGTCATTTTTGTTCTTTAATCCGCGCAAACCCACCCGCTATAGTCGCTGGCAACCTGCCCCAAAAACCTTCAAGAACAAGGACGCAACGTGAAAAAACTCTTCACCGCCTCGCTGCTCGCCGCAGGCCTGGCGCTGGGCAACATCGCCCAGGCCGCCCCGACCCTGCTGAACGTTTCCTACGACGTGATGCGCGACTTCTACAAGGACTACAACCCGGCCTTCCAGAAGCACTGGGAAGCCGAGCACAACGAGAAGGTCAACCTGCAGATGTCCTTCGGCGGCTCTAGCAAGCAGGCGCGTGCGGTGATCGATGGTCTGCCGGCCGATGTCATCACCATGAACATGGCCACCGACATCAATGCTCTGGCCGACAACGGCAAGCTGGTGCCGGACAACTGGGTGACCCGCCTGCCGAACAACAGCGCGCCATTCACCTCGGCCACCGTGTTCATCGTGCGCAAGGGCAACCCCAAGGCGCTGAAGGACTGGCCCGACCTGCTCAAGGACGGTGTGCAGGTGATCGTGCCCAACCCGAAGACCTCGGGTAACGGCCGCTACACCTACCTGTCGGCCTGGGGCTATGTGCTCAAGCAAGGCGGTGACGAGAACAAGGCCAAGGAATTTGTCGGCAAGCTGTTCAAGCAGGCACCCGTGCTGGACACCGGCGGCCGTGCGGCCACCACCACCTTCATGACCAACCAGATTGGTGACGTGCTGGTGACCTTCGAGAACGAAGCCGAGATGATCGCCCGCGAGTTTGGCCGCGACCAGTTCGAAGTGGTCTACCCGAGCGTGTCGGCCGAAGCCGAGCCGCCGGTGAGTGTGGTCGACAAGGTGGTGGCGAAGAAAGGCACCCAGGCCGTAGCCGAGGAATACCTGAAGTACCTGTGGTCGCCAGAGGCCCAGGAAATCGCCGCCAACAACTACCTGCGCCCGCGCGACGCGACGGTACTGGCCAAGTACACCGACCGTTTCCCGAAAGTCGATTTCCTGTCGGTGGAGAAGACCTTTGGTGACTGGCGCACCGTGCAGAAGACCCACTTCAACGATGGTGGGGTGTTTGACCAGATCTACACCAATAATCAGTAATTGATGCAGGCAAGTCGGCACTATCGCCGGCAAGCCAGCTCCCACAAGTACTGCACAGGTCTTGCATACTGTGCAGTCCCTGTGGGAGCTGGCTTGCCGGCGACAGGGCCGGTGCAGGCAATATCAGATCTGACGGAATACCAAGGCTTTGAGCCCCCCCGCCGGGTCCACATCCGGAAATTCCGGCGGGTTTTCCAGGCGCTCGACAAATGCCAGTGTCGGCGCCTGCTCCGCCATCCCCTCTATCAGGAATTCCGGCCCGATCCCCGGGTCGTTCACGCACGCCAGCACTGTCCCACCCTCGTTCAGCAGCTCTGGCAAGCGCCGCAGAATCTTCGCGTAGTCCTGAGTCAGCACGAAACTGCCGCGCTGGAACGTCGGCGGGTCGATGATGATCAGGTCATACGGCCCATACTTGCGCACCTTGCCCCATGACTTGAACAGCTCGTGCCCCAAGTACGCCACCCGCGAGGCATCGTGACCATTGAGCCGATGGTTGTCCCGTCCACGAGCCAGGGCCGACTTGGCCATGTCCAGGTTCACCACCTGCTCGGCGCCACCGGCAATCGCTACCACCGAGAAGCCACAGGTGTAGGCGAACAGGTTCAGCACGCGCTTGCCTGCAGCCTGCTCGCGCACCCAGCGCCGGCCATGACGCATGTCGAGGAACAGGCCGTTGTTCTGCCGCACGCCCAGGTCCAGCAGGTAGGTCAGGCCGTCCTCGACCACCTCGCGTTGCTGGCATGGCTCGCCCAGCAGCCACTGGCCCGGGCTGTCGGGCAGGTAGCGGTGCTGGATGATGATGGCTTGACCAGACCACAGTGGTTGCTCGGCCAGGCTGCGCAGCATGGCTTCCAGTTCGGCCAGCTGGCCTTCGGGCGGCTCGCGGAACAGCGCGACCGACAACACCCCTTGCAGCCAGTCGACGGTGACCTGCTCAAGGCCCGGCCAGCAGCGGCCGCGGCCGTGGAACAGGCGGCGGGTTTCCTGCGGGGCAGGGTCGAGGGCGGCGAGCAGATGTTGCTCCAGAGTCTGGATGGGCGAGGTCATGGTGGGTCGCAGGCTGGCAAAAAGCGGCATTCTACCCCCTGAGGGCGCTTTGCGCCCTATCGCCGGCAAGCCAGCTCCCACAGCACAGCACTACGCGTGAGGCTTGCGCAATAACTGTAGGAGCTGGCTTGCCGGCGATAGGGCGCGAAGCGGCCTCAATGGCCCTTGACCACTAACACCTTGGGCCTGAACCACCAGCCCTGCTGCATCCCCGCCGCGGCCAGCAGGATCAACCCCACCCCCAGCCACTGCAGCGGCGCCAGGCGATGCCCGAACGCCACCCAGTCGACCAGAATCGCCGCAATCGGGTAGATGAACGACAGCGCGCCGGTCAACGCCGTGGGCAGGCGCTGGATCGCGCTGTACAACAGCACATACATCAAGCCGGTGTGCACCATGCCCAGGGTCAGCAGGCTGGTCAGCGCCGGCACTTCAACCGGCAGCCCGCCGAGCTTGACCCACGGCGCCAGCAACAGCACGCCTGTAGTCACCTGGATCAAGGCGATCAGATGCGGGGGTGTGCCACTGAGGCGCTTGATGATCAACGCCGCAATTGCGTACAGGAACGCCGCCCCCAAGGCCAGTGCGATGCCCAGCAGGTAGTCCTCGCCGCCCCCCTGCCCCGTGCCATGGGCGCTGACGATGGCCAGCATGCCGAGGAACGCCACGCTCAGCCAGGTGAGCTTGGCCAAGGTGATCTTCTCGCCTAGAAACAGCGCCGCCAGGCCTACCAGTATGAACGGCTGCACGTTGTACACCGCCGTGCCGATAGCGATGGACGCTCGCGAGTACGAGGCAAACAACAGCAGCCAGTTACCGACGATGGCCATGCCACTGACAATTGCCAACAGGAACACCGTGCGGCTGATCACACCTGGCCGCAGAAAACCGAACGCAGCGCAAATCACCAGCAACGTCACCGCGCCGAACACACAACGCCAGAACACTACGTCCAGCACCGGCTGACCCGATACCAGCACGAACCAGCCTATGGTCCCCGAAATCAGCATGGCAGCGACCATTTCCAGCGAACCACGGCGCAACGAACTGTCCATCCCACACCTCCCATTGACGATGGCAACAGTATGCGAAGGTTACTGGCGGGCCTTCCAGCGGAAAACCAAGGCAAATTAGAAAGCTGACCTTTACTATCAAGGCAAATTACATGGTTTACCTAACGAGGCGAAAATGACGGATGACATCGACCAGACCCTGATCAATGCGTTGATGGAGGACTCGCGCCGCTCGCTCAAAGCCTTGGGCCAGGTCAGCGGGTTGTCCGCGCCCAGCGTCAGCGAGCGCCTGCGCCGCCTGGAAGAGCGCGGCGTGCTGCGCGGCTACACCGTGGAGGTGGACCCGCACGCGTTTGGTTACCAGTTGCAGGCGATCGTGCGCATTCGCCCTTTGCCGGGGCAGTTGCACGAGGTGGAGCGGCAGATCATTGCCATCCCCGAGTTCACCGAATGCGACAAGGTTACCGGCGAGGACTGCTTCATCGCCCGGCTGCACGTGCGCTCGATGGAGCAGCTGGACACCTTGCTCGACCGTATCAATGTACTGGCCGATACCAATACCGCGATCGTCAAGAAGAGCCCGGTCAAGCGGCGGTTACCGCCAATGAATTGATGTCAGCGGTGCCCCGAAAAGGCCCGCACTGGAAAAGCTGCCTATTTTTTGTACACAAGAATGTCACCTTATGTGCCATTTTTGTGTGCACTTTTTAGGTAACGCCCCAATACGTTACACCGTACTCACAACTAATTTTGACCAAATGATCAACTAATTATGCCTCTTGAAATTTAAACCTGTTCATTTGGTCAACTTATAACTTCGTTATTTCATCAACTTATCTTTCAACTAGATAGATTCAAAATGATGGCCACCTGAAGTGTGCTTTTCCCTTGGCATGGAACTGGCTTTTGTGTGTTCGTGTTTTGTATACAAACCGACCAAAACATAAATACACAAGAACTCGCGACGCCGCCCCAACAGCGGCCGCCGCGCCCAGAACCCTGTGATGCCAACGCTGCACCGACGAGATGGCGAGCCCGTGCGCATGCCCGCTCATCGCAGTCACGTGCATCAGGAGCCCGCCGGAATGAGCAACAGCCTCGACCTTGCCCCTGAACTATCCGTCGCCAGCACCCACCCCGCTTCCACCCTCGCCGGCAACCCGCCGGAACTTGCCCTGAGCCCGCGCCTGCATAACCGCGACCTTGCCCCGACGCGCATCGAAGGCAGGCGCTGGGGGCGCTACAGCATCTTCGCTTTGTGGACAAACGATGTGCACAACATCGCCAACTATTCGTTCGCCATGGGCTTGTTCGCCCTCGGCCTGGGTGGCTGGCAGATTCTACTGTCGCTGGGCATTGGTGCGGCGCTGGTGTACTTCTTCATGAACCTGTCGGGCTACATGGGGCAGAAGACCGGCGTGCCGTTCCCGGTCATCAGCCGCATCGCCTTCGGCATCCACGGCGCGCAGATCCCGGCGCTGATCCGCGCGGTCATTGCCATTGCCTGGTTCGGTATCCAGACCTACCTGGCGTCAGTGGTGCTGCGCGTGTTGCTGACGGCCGTGTGGCCGCAACTGGCCGCCTACGATCATGACAGCATTCTCGGCCTGTCGAGCCTGGGCTGGGTTTGCTTCGTTGCGATCTGGCTGGTGCAGCTGGGGATCCTGGCCTACGGCATGGAGATGGTGCGCCGCTACGAGGCTTTCGCCGGCCCGGTAATCCTGATGACGGTCGCCTCCCTGGCGGTGTTCATGTACATCAAGGCTGACGCGCATATCGCCTGGTCGGTGGCCGCACCACTGACCGGCGTTGATATGTGGCGCAACATCTTCGCCGGCGGCGCGCTGTGGCTGGCAATCTACGGCACCCTGGTGCTGAACTTCTGTGACTTCGCCCGCAGCTCGCCGTGCCGCAAGACCATCCGCGTCGG
>NZ_JABMCW010000249.1:0-8321 GCF_013179705.1 Pseudomonas sp. CM25
CCGAACTCAGTAGTGAAACGATGCATCGCCGATGGTAGTGTGGGGTCTCCCCATGTGAGAGTAGGTCATCGTCAAGATTCATTTCGCAAAACCCCTATCTGCGCATGCAGGTAGGGGTTTTGTCTTTCTGCCGCTCAAACATCAGCCGTACGCCGCTCCTACAGCATTCGCGCAACCGAGCCATCATGAAATGTCCGTCATGTATGCCTGCTGCAGCACACCACAGTGCTACGCTCGCGAAAACACTCTGCACGGATAATCACCATGGAAATGAACTGGCACCAGGCCCTCCAAGAAAGCCTGAGCTGGCTGGCGATCGCCTCGTTCATCACCCTTGTCTGCTTCACTGCAGCCGCCACCCTGGCCGTACGTTGCACGCGCTGGGGCAGCCAGTTCTGGCAGCTTGCGGGGCCTTATTTCAGTTTCAGGCGCAGTTGGCGGCCGTTGCTGGTGTTTGCGTTGCTGCTGATACTGACGCTGTTCTCGGTACGCCTGAATGTGCTGTTCTCGTTCTGGTACAACGGCTTCTACAGCGCCTTGCAGGCGCTTGACCAGGCGGCGTTTTGGTACCTTCTCGGGGTGTTCGCGGTCTTGGCCAGCATCCACGTGCTGCGCTCGCTGTTCACGTTCTACGTAAGCCAGGCGTTCAGCATTCACTGGCGGGTCTGGCTTACCAAGCGTCTTACCCGCGACTGGATGCACGGCGATGCCTACTACCGTGGCCAGTTCCTCGCCGAGCCGGTGGATAACCCTGACCAGCGCATCGAGCTGGACGTCAACGCCTTCGTCAACAACTCGGTGACGCTGGCCCTGGGGGCGGTCAGCGCGTTGGTATCGCTGGTGGCGTTTACCGGGATCCTTTGGGGGCTTTCGGCACCGTTGGCGGTGGCCGGGATTGAAATCCCCCGAGCGATGGTGTTTGCCGTTTACCTGTATGTCATCGTCGCCACCTGGATTGCCTTCCGTCTCGGCCGGCCGTTGATCCGCTTGAACTTCCTCAATGAAAAACTCACCGCCAACTTCCGTTACGCGCTGATGCGCCTGCGCGAGAATGCCGAAAACATCGCGTTCTACCAAGGGGCCCAGGTTGAGCGTAGTACGCTGCTGGGCCGCTTTGGCGCGTTGATCATCAATGCCTGGGCGCTGGTATTCCGAAACCTGAAGTTCAGCGGTTTCAACCTGGGCATCAGCCAGGTCGCCGTGGTATTCCCGTTCATTTTGCAGGCGCCACGCTTTTTTAGCGGGGCAATCAAGCTGGGCGATGTCATGCAGACGTCCCAGGCATTCGGCCAGGTGCAGGACTCGTTGTCGTTCTTCCGTGAGTCGTATGATGCTTTTGCCCAGTACCGCGCCACGCTTGACCGTCTCACCGGGTTCCTTGATGCGAACGCGCAGGCGAGCGCCTTGCCGCGTGTCCTCACGCACGAGCAGGCTCATGCCCTGGATATCGCCCGCTTGCAGGTGCTGCGCCCTGATGGGCACGCCCTTATCGCCGACCTGAATCTACGCCTGCACGCCGGTCAGGCGTTGCTGATCAAGGGGCCGTCGGGCAGTGGCAAGACCACGCTGTTGCGTGCGTTGGCGGGCCTCTGGCCGTACGCAGAGGGCCAGGTCAACCGGCCGACGGGTCATCAGGCGATGTTCCTGTCGCAGCGCCCGTACTTGCCGCTGGGTGACTTGCGTACGGTGATTGCCTATCCGGCAGCCAGCAAGGCTGAGGATGCCGCGCGCATGCAGCAGGCGTTGCGCCAGGTCAACCTGGCCCACCTGGCTGAGCGTCTCGACGTCAGTTGCGACTGGTCACATATCCTTTCGGTGGGTGAGCAGCAGCGCCTGGCGTTCGCCCGGGTGCTGTTCAACCGGCCTCAGGTAGTGTTCCTCGACGAGTCCACCTCGGCAATGGATGAAGGGCTCGAGCACACGTTGTATTCGTTGCTGCGCTCGGAAATGCCGGGTGCGTTGCTGGTCAGTGTTGGCCATCGCAGCACACTCGCAGGGTTCCATACACATCGGCTCGAGGTCGATGGGGATGGCGGCTGGTCTTTGCTTGAACAGCGACCCGCATTGGCCTAGCGTACCTTTGTGCGCAACAGCGTCACTCCCAACAGCGTGGCGCTGGCGAACCCTGCGCCGACCAGAAAGGTGGCCTGGAACCCTGCACCGTCCCATAACAACCCGGCTACCACGCTGGCTGCCAGCAGCGCCACACCGGTCAACAGGTTGAACACACCGAAGGCAGTACCGCGAAGGTTGGCGGGTGCACTGTCGGCGATCATCGCCGCGAATATGCCCTGGCTGAAGCCCAGGTGCAGGCCCCAGGCAGCAACCCCCAAGGTCAGCCCGGCCCAGCCCGGCAGCAGGGCCAGCAACAGGTCGGCGGCCATCAGCAACCCCAGCCCGGCCACCAATACACCGCGGCGGCCGACCCGATCGGAAAGGACCCCGGCAGGGTAGGCTGACAGTGAATAGGCCAGGGCCATCAGTACCAGGACCGCCGGCGCCCACAACGGTGCCAGGCCCATGTCCTGGGCGCGTAGCAGCAGGAACGCCTCACTGAAGCGGGCCAGGGTAAACAACGTGGCCAGGCTGATCAGGCGCCAGTAGGCTGGCCCCAGACGGACCAGTTCGCGCAGTGCCAGCGGCGCACGCACCGGCCGTGTCATGGTCGGTGTTTCAGGTTCGCGAACGAAGGCAACGAGAATGTAAACCGCCACGCATGCCGGTATCACCGCCACCCAGAACACCGTCTGGAAATGGCTTGCGGTCAGCCACATCAGCCCTATAGCCAGTAACGGTCCGAGGAAGGCGCCCACAGTGTCGAGCGTCTGCCGCAGGCCGAACGCGGCGCCGCGCAATTCGGCGGGCGTGATATCGGCCACCAGCGCATCGCGCGGCGCGCCACGGATACCTTTGCCGACCCGGTCGACGAAGCGCGCCGCAGTCAGCCACTCCAGGCCGGAGGCCAGGGGAAATACCGGTTTGGTCAGCGCACCGAGGCCATAGCCCACTACCGTGAGCAGCTTGCGTTTGCCCATTCGGTCGCTAAGCGCGCCCGAGAACACCTTGGTGATTGACGCGGTGGCCTCGGCAATGCCTTCGATGACACCCACCGCCAGCACTGATGTGCCGAGCACGGTGACCATGTACAGGGGGAGCAGGGCGTGGATCATCTCCGAGGAGATGTCCATGAACATCGACACGAAACCCAGCGCCCAGACGCTTCGGGGGATCTTGGCCACGCTTCGGGCGGTGCTCGCCGGGCTGCTTTCTTCATTGCTGCGCATCAGGGGTCTCTGAACAGTTGCCACGTTCGAAACTGTAGGTGGCAACGTGCTGGATGCAAATCACCAGGGCCACAGGCCGCCATGCGGCCCATCGTGGTCTGCAGACTGCGATACCCAGCTCGCGGTGGTGCCAAAGGCCGCGCGTTTAGCAAAGTTCCGTTACAAACATGTAAACTTCGTAAATAAGATTTAAACTCATTTGAGAATCCCTATATTTACCATCCCTGTTGGCCGCCAAACTGTGTTTGCGGGGCCGGTGGGCGAAGGGCTCCCGGTTTCCGACAGGGATGTGCCTTTTCGCTCATGATTCGCAGGAGATGTACCCATGCAGTGCAGAACTTCACCCAACAGCCTCGCCCTGGCGTTTGTCGCGCTGGCGTCGCCGGCCATGATGGCCACTGCAGCAGAGGCTGATGAACGGCCCGTGGGTGAGGTGCTGGAGGTACCGGTCGCGGACAATGCTCTGTTGATCCAGGACACCCTTATCACCGCTGAGCGCGAGGCGCGCCAGGCACTGGGCTCTTCGGTCATTACCGCCGAGGACATCAAGCGCCACCCGCCGGCCAATGACCTGTCCGACATCATCCGCCGCGAGCCGGGGGTCAACCTCACCGGTAACAGCGCCAGTGGCGCACGAGGCAACAACCGCCAGATCGACCTGCGCGGCATGGGCCCGGAAAACACCCTGATCCTCATCGACGGCAAGCCGTCCAGCGCGCGCAACGCCGTACGCTATGGCTGGAACGGCGACCGCGACACCCGTGGCGAGACCAACTGGGTACCAGCCGAAGCGGTCGAGCGCATCGAGATCCTGCGTGGCCCGGCGGCCGCGCGCTATGGCTCCGGGGCCATGGGCGGGGTGGTCAACATCATCACCAAGCGCCCCACGGACGAGCTCAAGGGCAGCATCAGCCTGTACACGCAGTTGCCGGAAGACAGCGCCGAGGGTGCCAGCCGCCGTGCCAACTTCAACCTGGGTGGTGGCTTGACCGATAGCCTCGGTTTCCGCCTGTACGGCGGCATGGCCAAGACCGACGCCGACGACCTGGACATCAATGCCGGGCACGCGACCAGTGCACTGGTGGCAGGTCGCGAAGGGGTACGCAACAAGGACCTCAACGGGCTGCTGAGCTGGAAGCTGAACGACGAGCACCGGCTCGAAGCCAGCGCTGGCTATAGCCGCCAAGGCAACATCTTTGCCGGCGACACCATGAACAGCAACGGCGGTGGCGACGTTGACTTCGTTTCCAGCCTTTACGGCCATGAAACCAACGTGATGCAGCGCAGTACCTACGACCTGACCCACCTGGGCGATTTCAGCTGGGGTACCAGCAAGACCTCGCTGGCGTATGAATACGTACGCAACTGGCGCCTCAACGAAGGCCTGGCAGGCCGCACCGAAGGCGCCCCGAACGCAGAGGGCGCGGCCATGTCACGCCTGCGCAATACCCGCCTCAGCAGCGAAGTGAACCTGCCGTTCGCCACCGGCAATACCGAGCATGTCCTGACTCTGGGCGGGGAATACCTGTACGAAACCCTCAACGACCAGGGTTCGTTGCGCCCGCAGAGTTCGGACCCTGCCGGCGACGCTGGGCTGGTCGGCTTCGATCGCAGCAGCTCGAAGATGACCGCGCGCAGCTATGCGCTGTTCGCCGAAGACAACATCATCGTCGGCGACACCACCATTACGCCAGGCCTGCGTTTCGACCATCACGAAATGTTCGGCGACAACTTCAGCCCCAGCCTGAACCTGTCGCACAAGTTGACCGAAGCACTGTCGGTCAAAGGCGGTATCGCGCGCGCCTACAAGACCCCGAACCTGTACCAGTCCAACCCCAACTACCTGCTTTACAGCCGCGGCAACGGGTGCAGTGTGCAGCAGACCAACAACGGTGGCTGCTACCTGCAGGGTAACGCCGACCTCAAGCCCGAGATCAGCGTCAACAAGGAAATCGGCCTGCTGTACGACCGCGGCACCTGGCGCACCAGTGCCACCTACTTCCGCAACGACTACAAGAACAAGATCATCGGTGATACCGATGTGCTCTACACCATCGGTACCGGCAGCCGCGTGACCCAATGGGACAACGCCGGCAAGGCGCGGGTGGAGGGCATCGAAGGCAACTTCTTCATCGAGCTGACGCCCACCCTGGACTGGAACACCAACCTGACCTGGATGCTCGACAACGACAACCGCGAGACCGGCGAGCCGCTGTCGGTGATTCCGCAGTACACCGTCAACACCACCCTCGACTGGCGCGCCACCGAGCAGCTGGCGTTCCAGGTGGCGGGTACTTACTTCGGCAAGCAGAAGTCGCCGACCTACAACTACCGTACCCAGGAAAACTACGACGAGGCTGCGCAGCAGGACGTCGAGGCCTACGGCCTGGTGGACGTGAGTGCCGGGTACAAGTTCAACGCCAACTACGACGTACGGGTGGGGGTGAACAATGTGTTCGACAAGCAGATCCTGCGCGGTGGCAACGCCAGCAGCTCGGGTGCCAACACCTATAACCAGCCGGGCAGGGCGGTGTTTGCTGCGCTGAATATCAACTTCTGAGCCAGGGGTCGCTGCGCGGCCCATTCGCGGCTTTATCCGCGAATGGGCCTACACATTGTTCAAGGAAGCGAAATGACTCGATCCCCCGCCTGGCTGCAGATTCTCTCCCGCAGCAGCGCCGCACTGCTCGGCGGCTACGCCCTCAGCTATGCCGCCAGCGCTTGCCTGGCCCGCATCCTGCCGCTGACTGCCACCGATGCAGTCATTGTCGCGACTCTGCCGGCGTTCCTGTTCTACACCGCCGCGATCCTCTGGGCGTTTGCCTGCCGTGATGCCCTGCGCGCCTGGGCGCCACTGGTGCTGGCGGCGCCCCTGAGCCTGATCGGCTTCTGGCCGCAGGTACTGGAGTGGCTGGCATGAAGAATACCTTCACCCAATCGATGGCCTGGCTGCACACCTGGTCCGGTCTGATCTTCGGCTGGCTGCTGTTCGCCATCTTCGTCACCGGTACCCTGGCGGTGTTCGACAAGGAACTCAACCACTGGATGCAGCCGGAAATCCCGGCCAGCCAGGTGTCGCAGGCCGACGCTGCCGGGCGTGCCATCGCCTACCTGCAGGCCCACGAGCCACAGGCGGCGAACTGGGGCATCAGCCTGCCGAGCGAGCGTTCGCCGGGGTTGCGCGTATCCACCGGCGAACGACGCCACGCTGGCGGGGTACAGCTCGATCCGAACACTGGCGAGGTGGTGGAGGTACGCGACAGCGTCGGCGGCAACTTCTTCTTCCGCTTCCATTTCACCCTCGACCTGCCGCGCAATTGGGGTATCTTCGTGGTCGGCGCACTGGCGTTGGTGATGCTCGCGGCGCTGGTGACCGGCATCGTGGTGCACAAGAAGTTCTTCAAGGAGTTCTTCACCTTCCGGCCGAACAAGGGCCAGCGCTCGTGGCTGGATTTCCACAACGCCAGCGCCGTGCTGTTGCTGCCGTTTCATCTGATGATTACCTACACCGGCCTGGTGATCTTCATGCTCATCTACATCCCTGCGGGGGTGGATGCGTTATTCGCCGGTGACACCCGCGCCTACTTCAAGGCTCAGGGCAATACCCGCCTGGAGCAGCCCCGTGGCCTGGCCAGGCAGCCGGCGGCACTGGTCGATGTGGCGCCGCTGCTAGCCCAGGCCGAGGCGCGGCTGGGCCCGCTGGGCGGCCTGAACATCCGCAACCCTAATACGGCAGCGGCGCGTGTCGAGATCCGCCCCGCGCTTGGCAACCGCATCGCCTTGGCCAAGGGCCAGGCGATGGTCTTCGATGGCATCAGCGGGCAATTGCTGAGCGACGTTCCCGAGTGGCGTGCGGCGCCCCTGACCCAGCGGGTCATGGTCGGCCTGCACTTTGCCCAGTTTGGCGGCTACCCGATGCGCTGGCTGTACTTCATCTGCGGGCTGGTCAGCTGCCTGATGATCGCCAGCGGCCTGGTGCTGTTCTGCGTAAAGCGCGGGCGCAAGTATGCCAATGCCAGTGCCGACGCTTCGGCACGGCGCTGGTACCGGCTGGCCGAGGTGTGCAACGTCGGCTTCGTCAGCGGCCTGTTGTTGGCGTGCGTTGGGCTGCTATGGGCCAGCCGCCTGCTGCCCGTGGAGCTGCTGCAACGGGAAAGCTGGGAGGTGCGGGTATTCTTCGGCGCATGGCTGCTGGGCCTGCTGCATGCCGGCATCAGGCCGGCACGCCAGGCGTGGGTCGAGCAGCTGCTGCTGACGGCATTGCTGTGCATTGGCCTGGGTGTGTTTGGCGGGCTTGAAGATGCGATGCGCCTGGGCGTAGCGGCGTGTGCGCTGGTGCTGGGGGTATTGCTTGGGCTGGTGGCCTGGCGGATAAGCCAGACTCAGCCGGAGGCGTTGAAGGCAACGGCGGGTCGGCAGATGGAGGCTGAAGCATGATGCTGTGGATCACAGGCGGCGTGGTGTTCGCGTACGCTGGCATGCTCGGGCTTTGCCAAGGGCTTGAGCGGCATTACAAGCAGGTATGGAACCGGCCCTGCCCACGTGCCTTGCGTATTGGCTTGCGAGGCGCGGGATGGCTGGCGCTGCTGGCCAGCCTGGTGCTCTGTGCCCAGGCTTGGGGCTGGGCCATGGGGCCGGTGGCCTGGTTTGCAGTGCTGTCTTTGGCGGGGGTGGTGCTGGTGATGCTACTGCCGTACTGGCCGCGGTTGGCGGTGGGGTTGGTGCTGGCGGTGCCGGGATGGGGGTTGGTGTCAGTAGTTGCCTGATCTGCGCTCATCGCGGCCAGCTTCGACATTGCTGCAGCAGCGTGCTAAACCATGCTCCCCCAGCACGCGCGAGAGAATACCGGTGAAAGCCGTCCGCCTGACCCTGATCTGCCATGCCCTGACCCAGGCCCAGAAGACCGGGCGCCTGCACTGTGTGGATGATGGCATCCTGCCGTTGACCGGGGCGCCATGCCTCAACCTGGCAGGCATGCAACTGCTGACGGCCCCAGAGCGCCGGGCCTGCGAGACTGCAGCATGGATGGCCGGGCCG
>NZ_JABMCW010000025.1:0-32049 GCF_013179705.1 Pseudomonas sp. CM25
CTCGATGGTCTGGGCGGTCAGCACGCTGCGCTGGTCATCCTTGAGCTCGCCGTTGAGCTCGTGGGCCAGCTTGCGTGCCGCGGCCACCATCACATCGAAGGCCTGCTTCGGATGACGCGGGCCTGGCAAGCCAAGGAAGAAGCTGACTGCGCGGGTGCTGAAGTGGTCGATGTCGTCCAGGTCGAACACACCAGGCTTGACCGCATTGGCCATGGAGAACAGCACTTCGCCGTGACCGGCCATGCTCTCGTGACGGTGGAAAATGTCCATTTCGCCGAAGCGCAGGCCGCTTTCCAGGATGTTCTGCAGCAGTGCCGGCCCCTTGAAACCGCCCTCGTCGCGGGAAATCACGCTGATGACCAGCACTTCCTCTGCCGGCGGCAGCTCCTTGACGCTGCTGCTGGCAGGCGCCGCACCGCTGCTGCGAGTGTTGTCGGCGGCAAAGTCGTCATCGCTGTCGGCAAACAGGTCGGCCTCGCGCGGAGCGGCGCTGAGGTTGAGATCGCCCTGCTGCACCTCTGCCGTAGCGGTGGCACGCTTGCCGCGCTTGCTGGCCTTGGCAGGCTTGGGCTCGCGCTCGCGATCACGCCCAGAAGCGCTGAGCGACGGCAGGTCGCTTTCGTCCAGCTCAGGCTCTTTGTGGGCATCCAGCACCCGGTGTGGGCCGAGCACTTCGGCAGTGCCGCCCTCTTCGTCCGGTACGTTGGAATAACTGCGATCCAGACGGAATTTCAACTTGCCTTTACCGCCGCGCATGCGGCGCCAGCCGTCGAAAAGAATCCCGGCAATGACAATGATGCCGATGACGATCAGCCACTCGCGCAGACCGATTTCCATGTAATCCCGTGCCTCTATAAAAATATGCTTGAAAACAAAGGGTTCAAAGCCCTTTAACACGTGGCGCCAACTCTATGTTCTGACAGGCGTTTTACCCACGCAAAAAACGAGTGACATTAAGCTAGCACGACCAAAGACAACTTTACACCGTCTGTCGCACCTGACGGGGGCATTTCGCTGCAGAATGTGCCCCTATCGTCGCGCATCAAGCGTCGACCATGGCCATGGCCGCCTCCACATCAACTGCTACAAGACGTGAACAACCTGGTTCATGCATGGTCACCCCCATCAATTGATCCGCCATCTCCATGGCAATCTTGTTATGGGTGATGTAGATGAACTGCACGCTCTCACTCATTTCCTTGACCAGGCGCGCGTAGCGCCCGACGTTGGCATCGTCCAGCGGTGCATCGACCTCGTCGAGCATGCAGAACGGTGCGGGGTTCAACTTGAAGATGGCAAACACCAGCGCCAAAGCGGTCAGTGCCTTCTCGCCGCCGGACA
Source organism: Pseudomonas sp. CM25 (assembly GCF_013179705.1). NCBI lineage: Bacteria > Pseudomonadati > Pseudomonadota > Gammaproteobacteria > Pseudomonadales > Pseudomonadaceae > Pseudomonas > Pseudomonas sp. CM25. Next base: position 1,342 of record NZ_JABMCW010000025.1, read on the forward strand.
GCAAGTGGATGGTGCTGTTCTTCTTGCCCGGCGGTCGCGCCATGATCGTCACCCCTGTATCGAGTAGATCTTCGCCCGTCAGTTCCAGATAAGCGCTGCCGCCACCGAAAACTTTTGGGAAAAGTGCCTGTAATCCGGCATTTATCTGATCAAAGGTATCCTTGAAGCGATTGCGGGTTTCCTTGTCTATCTTGCGAATGACGTTTTCCAGTGTCTCCAGGGCTTCGACCAGGTCGGCGTTCTGGGCGTCCAGGTAGCGCTTGCGCTCAGACTGCTGCTCGTACTCTTCGATGGCCGCCAGATTGATCGCGCCCAGGCGCTGGATACGCGCGTCGAGCTGCTCCAGCTCCTGTTCGGTGGCCTGTTCGCTGGCCTCGGCCTCCAGGGTGGCGAGCACCCCTTGCAGGTCGTAGCCATCGGCCAGCAACTGCTCCTGCAGGGTCTTGCGCCGCACATCCAGGCCTTGGGCCTCCAGGCGCAACTGCTCCAGCTGGCCACGCAGCAGCTGGGCCTGCTGCTCGGCCTGGGTACGGCGCTTTTCAGCATCGCGCAGTTCGCGGTCGGCTTCGTCCATGTGCAAGCGGGCCAGGCGCATTTCCTCGTCGACGCTCATGCGCCGCTCCAGCAGTTCTTCCAGCTTCAGGCGCAGCTCTTCTTGCGGGGCCTCGCCCTCCTCCAGGTTCAGGCTCAGTTGCTGCTGGCGCTCGGTCAGGCGCGCGGCCTGCTGCTCCAGGCGCTCCAGGGCCTGACGGGTGGAGTCGTGCTGGGCACGCAGCGACCCCAGGCGCACGGCCAGCTGGTGGGCGTGATCCTTGTGCTGGCGGGCATCCTGACGCACCCGGTCGAGGCTTTCGCGCAGGGTGTCGCGGCGGGCCATCAACTGCTCGCGCTGTTCGGTGTCCTGAGCCATCAGTTCCAGGGCTTCCTGCAGCAGCAAGCGCCCTTCGCCCAGTTGCTCGTGCTCCAGGGCGCGCTGCTCCTCCAGCTCGGCCAGTTCTTCCTGCAGGCGCCGGCGGCGCAGTTCGACCTGCTCGGCGCGGGCGCGGCTGGCCGAGAGGCTGGCTTTCAGCTCGCCATGCAGGCGGTTTTCTTCCTGGGTGCGGCGGCGCAGTTGCTCGCGTTGTTCTTCCTGTCCCAGCTGCTGCTCACGCAAGGCCTGCAGTTGCTGCTCCAGCTGCTCAAGCGCCGCTTCCTGTTCCAGCTGCTGCTGGCCCAGCCGCTCGATTTCCTGGCCGCGCGCCAGCACGCCGCCCTCGGCTTCACTGCCACGGCGCACGCGCAAGAAGTGCCGACCCACCCAGTAGCCGTCGCGGCTGACCAGGCTCTGGCCTTCGCCAAGCGATGCGCGCTGCGCCAGCGCCTGGGCCAGGTCTTCCACGGGCTTGACCTGGCCCAGCCAGGGCGCCAGGTCGATACGGCCTTCGACCTTTGCCAGCAGGCTGCCGGTCAATGCCGGGCTGACGCTGCTGGCCACCAGCAAGCGCAGTTCACCTTGTTCCAGGCCAGCGAAATCGAGGCGACTGAAATCATCTACCAGCACGGCCTGCAAGTCGGCACCGAGCACTGTCTCAACCGCCAATTCCCAGCCCGGCTCCACCCGCAGCCCTTCGGCAAGGCGCGGCTGTTGCTCCAGGCCCTGGCCACGCAGCCAGTCGGCAGCACCGGCACCTGGCTCCAGTGCCGCCTGCTGCAGGGCTTCCAGCGAAGCCAGGCGGCCACCGAGGCGCTGCAGGTCACCCTGCGCCTGCTGCTGGGCCTGGGTGGCCTGTTGCAGCTGCTGACGCAGGTTTTCCAGGCGCTCGACCACCTGCTCTTCGGACAGCTGCAGCTCTTCAAGCTGCATTTCGCTACTGGCCAGTTGCTCGGCCAGTTCCAGCATGGCGGCGTCCTGCGGGTCGCTACCCAGTTGTTCGCGCTCCTCACCCAGCTTGCGCTGGCGTTCGGCCTGGCGCTCCAGGCTGGCCTCCAGCTGCAGCAGGCGCGCCTGCTGCACTTCGGCCTGGCGGCGCGGTTCGGCAGAGCGGCTGTTGAAGCTGTCCCACTGCTCCTGCCAGCCGTGCATGCCCAGCTCGGCCTCTTCCAGGGCCGCCGCAGCCTCTTCCGCGGCGGCCAGGGTCAGTTCCTGCTCGGGCTCGAGCATGGCCAGCTCTTCACCCAGGGTAGCCAGCAGGGTGCGGTCGTGACCCAGGTGCGACTCGGTTTCAAGCCGCGTGCGCTCGGCTTCCTTGAAGTCGTCCTGCAACTGGCGCAGGCGCTGCTGGCCGTGCTGGATGCTCTGCTCGACCCGGGCGATGTCACCGGCCACCGAGTAGAAGCGGCCCTGCACCTGGTTGAAGCGTTCGGACAACTCATGATGGCCGTCGCGCAGGCGCTCGATGCTCGCATCGGCATTACGCTGCTCGGCCACCAACGCTTCGTGCGAAACGTCCTGGTCGCCAATCACCGACTCGCGCTGGCGCACGCGCTCGTCCAGATCGCGCCAGCGCAACGCCGACAGGCGCGCCTTCAGCTGGCGCTCGTGGGCCTTGTACTCGCGGTACTTCTCGGCGGCCTGGGCCTGGCGGTGCAGGCGCTCCAGCTGGCGCTCCAGCTCTTCGCGCAGGTCGCTCAGGCGGGCCAGGTTTTCCTGGGTGCGGCGGATGCGGTTCTCGGTCTCGCGGCGGCGCTCCTTGTACTTGGAAATGCCGGCGGCTTCTTCGATGAAATTGCGCAGTTCCTCGGGCTTGGCCTCGATCAGCTTGGAGATCATGCCCTGCTCGATGATCGAGTAACTGCGCGGCCCCAGGCCGGTGCCCAGGAAAATGTCGGTGATGTCGCGGCGCCGGCACTTGGTGCCGTTCAGGTAATAGCTGTTCTGCGCGTCGCGGGTGACCTTGCGGCGGATCGATATCTCGGCGTAGGCGGCGTATTCGCCCACCAGCGTGGTTTCGCTGTTGTCGAACACCAGCTCGATACTGGCCTGGCTGACCGGCTTGCGGCCGCTGGAGCCATTGAAGATGACGTCGGTCATCGACTCGCCGCGCAGGTTCTTGGCCGAACTCTCGCCCATCACCCAACGCACCGCGTCGATGATGTTGGACTTGCCGCAACCGTTGGGGCCGACCACGGCCGCCATGTTGCTGGGGAAGTTGACCGTGGTCGGGTCGACGAATGACTTGAACCCGGCCAGGCGAATGCATTTCAGGCGCATCGGTCAGCCTCGGGCCAGCGCCGCCAGCACCAGTTCGCAGCTGCGCTGGCCATAGGCGGTAAGCACCTCGCGAATGCGCGGCAGGTCACGGGCAACCACGGCGTCAAGCAGGCGGGCAAACAGGTCCAGGTAGTCGATCATGTTGGCCTGGCGCTGGTCCAGCGACAGGTAGTAGGCGCGGCTCATGGCTGGCTGCAGGTTTTCCACGGTTTCCTGCAGGTACGGGTTGTCGGCAAACGGGTAGGCCGCACGCATGACCGCGAAGCTGTCAGCGACGAACGCCTTGATGTCCAGCTGGTCATGGGCGCGCTGCAGGCGCTGCTGGATGTCCAGGAACGGGCGCAGGTCGGCATCGGTGCGCCATTTTTGCGCAACCGCGTTGCCCAGCAGGATGTAGAACTCGCCCATCAGCGCGCACAGGCTGCGCACACTGCGCTCGTCCAGCTCGGTCACGTGGGCACCGCGACGCGGCAGGATCGCCACCAGGTGACGGCGCTCGAGGATCAGCAGCGCCTCGCGCACCGAACCGCGGCTGACGTTGAGCGCCTGGGTAACCTTTTGCTCCTGGATACGCTCGCCTGGCGCCAGCTCGCCGCGAATGATGCGTTCGGCCAGGTAATCGGCAATCTGCTCGGAAAGGCTGTCCGGGGCCTTGAACGTCATGGTTTTCCTTCAAAATCGTTGAGCTCGCACAAGGGGCGGATTGTAGCGTACTTGATCGCTGCTGGCGCAGAGGGGCCAGGCGGTTTATTTGACCTGTCAGACAGCCATGCGCGCGGCGCGATCTATGCTTGTGATATGGGCGTACTGATCGGCCGGGTATGGATACGGGCATTTTCTTGACCTTTGAGTCAGAAAAATATTGACCTGCTGGACAGGTCTTGCTTAGAGTCCGCCCAACAACAATAAAACCATTGCGAGGCCACCCCCGTGATCCAGTTTCTCGTCAACCAGGAGCTGCGCAGCGAGCATGCCCTGGACCCGAACATGACGGTGCTGCAGTACCTGCGCGAGCACCTGGGCAAACCCGGCACCAAGGAGGGCTGCGCCAGCGGCGACTGCGGCGCCTGCACCGTGGTGGTCGGCGAACTGACCGAGGACGACCAGGGCAACGACAGCCTGCGTTACCGCAGCCTGAACTCATGCCTGACCTTCGTCTCGTCGCTGCACGGCAAGCAACTGATCAGCGTCGAAGGCCTCAAGCACCAGGGCCAGCTGCACAGCGTGCAACAGGCCATGGCCGACTGCCATGGTTCGCAGTGCGGCTTCTGCACCCCCGGTTTCGTCATGTCACTGTTTGCCCTGCAGAAGAACAGCAGCGGCCCTGACTTGCACCTGGCCCAGGAAGCCCTGGCCGGCAACCTGTGCCGCTGCACCGGCTACCGGCCAATCCTGGATGCCGCCGAACAAAGTTGCCGCCAGCCCTGCCGCGACCAGTTCGATGCCCAGCAAGCGCAGACCATCAGCCGCCTCAAGGCCATCGCACCGACCCAGACCGGCGAGCTGAACAGCGGCGACAAGCGTTGCCTGGTGCCGCTGACCGTGGCCGACCTGGCCGACCTGTACAGTTCGCACCCCGAAGCGCGACTGCTGGCCGGCGGTACCGACCTGGCGCTGGAGGTCACGCAGTTTCACAAGACCCTGCCGGTGATGATCTATGTCGGCCACGTGGCCGAACTCAAGCGCATCGAAAAAACCGCCAGCCATCTGCAGATCGGCGCCGCCACCCCGCTCACCGACTGCTACGGCGCGCTCCACCAGGAATACCCCGACTTCGGCGACCTGCTGCACCGCTTCGCCTCGCTGCAGATCCGCAACCAGGGCACGCTCGGCGGCAACATCGGCAACGCCTCCCCGATCGGCGACTCGCCGCCCCTGCTGATCGCGCTGGATGCGCAGATTGTCCTGCGCCAGGGCGAGCGGCAACGGGTGATGCCGCTGGAAGACTACTTCATCGACTACCGCATCACTGCCCGCCAGGACAGCGAGTTCATCGAGAAGATCATCGTGCCACGCGCCACCAGCGACTGGGCGTTCCGCGCCTATAAAGTGTCGAAGCGCCTGGACGATGACATCTCTGCCGTGTGCGGCGCCTTCAACCTGAGCATCGAAGACGGCGTGGTCAGCGGCGTGCGCATCGCTTTCGGCGGCATGGCGGCGATCCCCAAGCGGGCCCGCGCCTGCGAGGCGGCGCTGCGCGGCAAGCCGTGGAACCAGGCCGCCATCGAGCGCGCCTGCCAGGCTCTGGCCGAGGATTTCACCCCGCTCAGCGACTTCCGCGCCAGCAAGGAATACCGCCTGCTGACCGCGCAGAACCTGCTGCGCAAGTACTTCATCGAACAGCAAACGCCGCACATCGAGACCCGGGTGACCGCTTATGTCTAACCATCACGTAGCCAAGAGCCAGGCCGAGATGGCCGAACTGTTCAGCCAGGACCTGACCACCGGTGTCGGCCGCAGCGTCAAGCACGACAGCGCCGACAAGCATGTGTCTGGCGAGGCGGTGTATATCGACGACCGTCTGGACTTCCCCAACCAGCTGCACGTGTACGCACGCACTGCCGACCGCGCTCATGCGCGCATCCTGCGCGTCGATACCACACCCTGCTATGCATTCGAGGGCGTGCGTATCGCCATCACCCACGAAGACATCCCCGGCCTCAAGGACATCGGCCCGGTGGTGGCCGGCGACCCGCTGCTGGCCATCGACAAGGTCGAGTTCTTTGGCCAGCCGGTACTCGCTGTCGCCGCCCGCGACCTGGAAACCGCGCGCCGCGCCGCCATGGCCGCGATCATCGAGTACGAAGACCTGGAGCCGGTGCTGGACGTGGTCGAGGCGCTGCGCAAGAAGCACTTCGTCCTCGACAGCCATACCCACCAGCGCGGCGACTCGGCTGCTGCCCTGGCCAGCGCTCCGCACCGCATCCAGGGCACCCTGCACATCGGTGGCCAGGAGCACTTCTACCTGGAAACCCAGGTGTCCTCGGTGATGCCCACTGAAGACGGCGGCATGATCGTCTATTGCTCCACGCAGAACCCCACCGAAGTGCAGAAGCTGGTCGCCGAAGTGCTCGACGTGCCGATGAACAAGGTGGTGCTGGACATGCGCCGCATGGGTGGCGGTTTTGGTGGCAAGGAAACCCAGGCCGCCAGCCCGGCGTGCCTGTGTGCCGTGGTGGCGCGCCTGACCGGCCAGCCGACCAAGATGCGCCTGCCGCGGGTCGAGGACATGACCATGACCGGCAAGCGTCACCCGTTCTACGTGGAATACGACGTGGGCTTCGACGATGACGGCCGCCTGCATGGCATCAACTTCGACCTGGCCGGCAACTGTGGCTACTCGCCCGACTTGTCCGGTTCGATCGTCGACCGCGCGATGTTCCACTCCGACAACGCCTACTACCTGGGCGACGCCACCGTGCACGGCCACCGCTGCAAGACCAACACCGCCTCCAACACCGCCTACCGCGGCTTTGGCGGCCCGCAGGGCATGGTCGCCATCGAGCAGGTGATGGACCACATCGCCCGCCACCTGGGCCGCGACCCGCTGGCGGTGCGCAAGGCCAACTACTACGGCAAGACCGAGCGCAACGTCACCCACTACTTCCAGACCGTCGAGCACAACATGCTCGAGGAGATGACCGCCGAACTGGAAGCCAGCAGCGACTACGCCGAGCGCCGCGAGTCGATCCGTCGGTTCAACGCCAACAGCCCGATCCTGAAAAAAGGCCTGGCACTGACGCCGGTGAAGTTCGGCATTTCGTTCACCGCCACCTTCCTCAACCAGGCCGGTGCGCTGATCCACATCTACACCGATGGCAGCATCCACCTGAACCACGGCGGGACCGAGATGGGCCAAGGCCTGAACACCAAGGTGGCGCAGGTGGTGGCGCAGGTCTTCCAGGTGGATTTCAGCCGCATCCAGATCACCGCCACCAACACCGACAAAGTGCCCAACACCTCGCCCACCGCTGCTTCCAGTGGTGCCGACCTGAACGGCAAGGCGGCGCAGAACGCGGCCGAAATCCTCAAGAAGCGCCTGACCGAGTTTGCCGCTCGGCACTACCAGGTCACCGAGGAAGACGTCGAGTTCCGCAACGGCCATGTGCGCGTGCGCGACCAGATCGTCAGCTTCGAGCAACTGGTGCAGCAGGCGTACTTCGCCCAGGTATCGCTGTCCACCACCGGCTTCTACCGCACGCCGAAAATCTACTATGACCGCAGCCAGGCACGCGGCCGGCCGTTCTACTACTTCGCCTTTGGCGCCGCCTGTGTGGAGGTGATCGTCGATACCCTGACCGGCGAATACAAGATGCTGCGTGCCGACATCCTGCACGACGTGGGCGACTCGCTGAACCCGGCCATCGACATCGGCCAGGTAGAGGGCGGCTTCATCCAGGGCATGGGCTGGCTGACCACAGAAGAACTGGTGTGGAACGCCAAGGGCAAGCTGATGACCAACGGCCCGGCCAGCTACAAGATCCCGGCGGTGGCCGACATGCCGATCGACCTGCGGGTAAAGCTGGTGGAAAACCGCAAGAACCCGGAAGACACCGTGTTCCACTCCAAGGCCGTGGGCGAGCCACCGTTCATGCTCGGCATCGCCGCCTGGTGTGCGATCAAGGACGCCGTGGCCAGCCTGGCCGATTATCGCCTGCAGCCGCAGGTGGATGCGCCGGCGACGCCGGAGCGGGTGTTGTGGGGGTGCGAGCAGATGCGCAAGGCGGTGGCTGCCACGCAGCCTGCCGAACAGGAACTGGAAACCGCTCCTCACTGACAGCGAGGAACCCTGTGGGAGCGGGTTCACCCGCGAAGGCGGCGGTAATTCCACCCTCGCATTCGCGGGTAAACCCGCTCCCACAGGGACTGTGGAAGACCTTAAAAGAGGTTATGGATCATGCACCAATGGATCAACGCCCTCGCCGACCACCAGTCCCGGGGCGAAGCCTGCGTGCTGGTGACCATCATCGAGGAGCGCGGCTCTACCCCGCGCAACGCCGGCTCGAAGATGGTGGTCAGTGCCAGCGGCCTGTTCGACACCATCGGCGGTGGCCACCTGGAATACAAGGCCCTGCACATCGCCCGGCAGATGCTCGAAGAGCAGCGCACTACCCCGCACCTGGAGCGCTTCAGCCTGGGGGCCAGCCTGGGCCAATGCTGTGGCGGGGTGACCGTGCTGCTGTTCGAACCCATGGCGGCGGTACAGGCGCAGATCGCCGTGTTCGGCGCGGGCCATGTCGGCCGGGCTCTGGTACCCTTGCTCGCCGCGTTGCCCTGCCGGGTGCGCTGGATCGACTCGCGCGAGCAGGAATTCCCCGAGTTCATCCCCAACGGGGTGACCAAAGTGGTCAGTGAAGAGCCGGTCGACGAAGTGGCAGCACTGCCGCCAGGCTGCTACTGCATCGTCATGACCCACAACCATCAGCTCGACATGGAGCTGACCGCCGCCATTCTCAAGCGCAACGATTTCACCTGGTTCGGCCTGATCGGCTCGAAGACCAAACGCGTCAAGTTCGAGCACCGCCTGCGCGAGCGCGGCTTCGACGAGGCCGTGATGGCGCGCATGCGCTGCCCCATGGGCCTGGCGGAGGTCAAGGGCAAGCTGCCCATCGAGATCGCCGTGTCCATCGCCGGCGAAATCATCGCCACCTACAACGCCTGCTTCGGCCAGCACGATGCTGCTGCCAATGCCGGCCCCATTGCCCAGTTGCTGCCGCCCTCCCGGCGCAGCCAAGCCCTATGACGAGTGTGTTATGACCGTTACCCGCAAAGCCTACCGTGCCGCCATCCTGCACAGCATCGCCGACCCGGCCGAGGTGGGCCTGGAGGCTTCCCATGAGTACTTTGAAGACGGCCTGCTGGTAGTCGACGATGGCCGTATCAGCGCCATTGGCCACGCCAGCGAACTGCTGCCAAGCCTGGATGCCGACATCCCGGTGCAGCACTACCAGGACGCACTGATCACCCCGGGCTTCATCGACACCCACATCCACTTCCCGCAGACCGGTATGATCGGCTCGTACGGCGAGCAGCTGCTGGACTGGCTGAACACCTACACCTTCCCTTGCGAAAAGCAGTTCGCCGACAAGAACCACGCCGACCAGGTAGCGAAGATTTTTCTCAAGGAGCTGCTGCGCAACGGCACCACCACTGCACTGGTGTTCGGCAGCGTGCACCCCGAGTCGGTCAATGCCCTGTTCGAAGAGGCCGAGCGCCTGGACCTGCGTCTGATCGCCGGCAAGGTGATGATGGACCGCAACGCCCCGGACTACCTGACCGACACCGCCGAATCCGGCTACGCCGAAAGCAAGGCCCTGATCGAGCGCTGGCACGGCAAGGGTCGCCTGCATTACGCCGTCACTCCGCGCTTCGCGCCCACCAGCACACCTGAACAGCTGACCCTGGCGGGCCAGCTGCTCAAGGAGCACCCGGGCGTGTACATGCACACGCACCTGTCGGAAAACCTCAAGGAAATCGACTGGGTCAAGTCACTGTTCCCCGAGCAGAAGGGTTACCTGGACGTTTACGACCACTTCGAACTGCTGGGCGAGCGCTCGGTGTTCGCCCATGGCGTGCACCTGTGCGACGACGAGTGCCAGCGCCTGGCCGAAACCGGCTCGGCGGTGGCCTTCTGCCCTACTTCCAACCTGTTCCTTGGCAGCGGCCTGTTCAACCTGCCGCAGGCCGAACGGTTCAAGGTCAACGTCGGCCTGGGCACCGACGTCGGCGCCGGCACCAGCTTCTCGCTGCTCAACACCCTGAACGAAGCGTACAAGGTGATGCAGCTGCAAGGCGCGCGCCTGCACCCGTACAAGTCGCTGTACCTGGCCACCCTCGGCGGTGCCCGCGCACTGCGCCTGGACGATCGCATCGGCAGCCTGCGCACCGGCAATGATGCCGACTTCGTGGTGCTGGACTACAAGGCCACGCCGCTGCTGGACTACCGCATCCAGCAGTCCAACAGCATCGAAGAGACCCTGTTCGTGCTCACCACCCTGGGCGACGACCGTACCATACGCGAAACCTACGCTGCCGGGCGCTGCGTGCACCAGCGCTAAGGTTCTTTCGCCAGGCCCCGGTACAATGCGCCGCCGATTGCAGCCCCGATCAGCGGCGCCACCCAGAACAGCCACAGCTGTTGCAACGCCCACCCACCGACGAACAAGGCGGGCCCCGTGCTGCGCGCGGGGTTGACCGAGGTATTGGTGACCGGGATCGAGATCAGGTGGATCAGGGTCAGGGCCAGGCCGATGGCGATCGGTGCGAAGCCGGCCGGCGCCCGGGCGTCTGTTGCGCCCATGATCACCACCAGGAACATCGCCGTCATCACCACTTCGCTGACAAAGCCCGCCCCCAGCGTGTAGCCACCTGGCGAGTGGTCGGCGTAGCCGTTCGATGCCAGGCCCGAAGACAGCTCGAAACCGGCCTTGCCGCTGGCAATCAGGTAGATCACCCCGGCCGCCAGGATGGCGCCGATCACCTGGGCTATCACGTAGGGCAACAGCTCTTTTGCCGGGAAGCGCCCGCCCACCACCAGCCCGAAGGACACGGCGGGGTTGAGATGACAACCGGAGATATGGCCGATGGCGAAGGCCATGGTCAGCACGGTAAGGCCGAAGGCGAAGGCGACACCGAGTACACCGATGCCCAAAGGGGAACTGGCTGCGATTACCGCACTGCCACAGCCGCCAAGCACTAACCAGAAGGTACCGATCAGCTCGGCACCCATTCGTTTACCCAGAGACAGGGTCATGGACCTTTCCTCAACAAGTAGTGGAACGCAACGGATGCGCAAGCCCAACTGCTTGATGAAGGTTTGCCCACAAGAATTTAGCAGACCTTTGGCTGATGGCCAGAAATGACTGGGGCCCCTTCGCGTTCCATTCGCAGCACAAGGCTGCTCCTACAGGGGTTACGCGATGCCCGTAGGAGCAGCCTTGTGCTGCGAATGGGCGGCGAAGCGGCCCCCTTCAATCAGCCAGGCAAACGATCAACCCTTGGCCGAAACCTTGGGCTTTTTCAGCAAATGCGAGAACACCGCATGCAGGTCGTCCGAGGCGCTCTCCTCGTCCAGGTTCAGCTTGCTGTCGATGTGGTCCATGTGGTGCATCATCAGGTTCACTGCCAGGTCGGCATCGCGCGCCTCGATGGCGTCGATCAGCTGCATGTGCTCGTCATACGAGCAGTGCGAGCGGTTGCCGCTTTCGTACTGGGCAATGATCAGCGAAGTCTGCGACACCAGGCTGCGCTGGAAGCTGACCAGCGGTGCATTGCCCGCCGCTTCGGCCAGCTTGAGGTGGAACTCGCCGGAAAGCCGGATGCCGGCACCCCGGTCACCCCGGGAGAAGCTGTCGCGCTCCTCACGCACCATCTGCCGCAGCTCGTTCAACTGCTCGAGGGTGGCGTGCTGCACGGCCAGTTCGGTAATGGCACGTTCGACCATGCGCCGCGAGAAAAACACCTGGCGCGCCTCTTCTACCGTCGGGCTGGCCACCACCGCACCGCGGTTCGGCCGCAGCAGCACCACGCTTTCGTGGGCCAGGCGCGACAGCGCGCGGCGGATGATGGTGCGGCTGACGCCAAAGATTTCGCCCAGTGCTTCCTCGCTCAACTTGGTGCCTGGTGCCAGGCGCTGCTCGAGGATCGCCTCGAAGATGTGCGCGTAGACGATGTCGTCCTGGGTACCACTGCGGCCGGCCTTGCCGACACGCGCAGGTTTCTTCAGAGGTTGCAGCTGTTCGTTCATGGGCTCTCGAGGCACGAAGAGAAAGTATGGCGCCATTGTACACAGGCTGAGGCGATTCCGCAGGGGGCGTTTTACCTATATAGCCGTTGTACGACGCATTGCGCACACAAAAGATAAAACATTATTTGCATTCTTTGTACACAAAAGCATAATCCACCGAGCAACTTCTTGACCCATGAGTCAACAAACAGGTCGGACGTCTGCCTTCCCTCTTGGGGCTACCAAGTGCATCGCTCAGGAACTGGCCCCTACAACAACAAGAAAGACTTGAGGAGTACTCGCTGTGGAAAGCCGCAAATCCGAAGCCCCTGCGCTGGATCTCGCCCCACCGCTCGAAACGAGCTGGCTGGAGCGGATTTTCAAACTCAAGCAACACGGCAGTACCGTCAAAACCGAGATGATCGCCGGGGTGACCACCTTCATCACCATGGCCTACATCATTTTCGTCAATCCCAACATCATGGCCGACGCCGGCATCGACCATGGTGCAGCCTTCGTCGCCACCTGCATCGCCGCCGCGCTGGGTTGCCTGCTGATGGGCCTGTACGCCAACTGGCCTGTGGGCCTGGCGCCGGGCATGGGGCTCAACGCCTTCTTCACCTACACCGTGGTCGGCACCATGGGCTACAACTGGGAAACGGCACTGGGGGCGGTGTTCGTCTCAGGCGTGCTGTTCATGTTCCTGACCTTGTCGAAAGTGCGCGAATGGCTGCTGAACAGCATCCCGGTCAGCCTGCGCCATGCCATGGGGGCCGGCGTCGGATTGTTCCTCGGGCTGATCGGCCTGAAGACCGCCGGCATCATCGTCGACAGCCCGGCCACGCTGATCAAGCTGGGTTCGCTGCATGAGCCAGGGCCGCTGCTGGCAGCCGTGTGCTTCCTGTTGATCGCCATCCTCAGCTACAAGCGGGTGTTCGGTGCGATCCTGATCAGCATCATTGGCGTAACCGTGGCTGGCTGGGGCCTGGGCCTGGTCAAGTTTGGCGGGGTGATGTCGATGCCGCCCAGCCTGGCACCCACCTGGATGGCCATGGACGTGGCTGGCGTGTTCAACGTCAGCATGATCAGCGTGGTGCTGGCGTTCCTCTTCGTGCACATGTTCGACACCGCAGGCACGCTGATGGGCGTGGCGCAGCGGGCCAATCTGGTGGCGCCGGACGGGCGTATCGAGAACCTCTCGCGGGCGCTAAAGGCTGACAGTGCTTCGAGCGTGTTCGGTGCGGTGGTCGGCGTACCGCCGGTGACCAGCTATGTGGAGAGCGCTGCGGGGGTCGCTGCCGGTGGTCGTACTGGTCTGACGGCGGTGGTGGTCGGCCTGTTGTTCGTCGCCGCGATGTTCTTCGCCCCGCTGGCCGGGATGATTCCGGCGTACGCGACGGCGGGTGCGCTGATCTATGTGGCCATGCTGATGATGGGCAGCATGGCGCACATTCATTGGGACGAAGCCACCGACAGCATTCCGGCGATCGTCACGGTGATCATGATGCCGCTGACGTTCTCTGTAGCGGACGGTATTGCGCTGGGCTTCATCAGCTATGTGGCGCTGAAGGCCGGTACCGGCAAATACAAGGAAATCTCGGCCAGCTTGTGGGTGTTGTGCGCGATCTTCATAGCCAAGTTCGTGTTTCTCTGACCCCTCATTGCACCAGTCAAGGGCGCCTCGGCGCCCTTTCTCTATTGCTTTAGCCTGTGCCTGCCTCTTCGCGGTGAACCCGCTCCTGGGGTTAGGTGATAGATGTTTGTGTGCGGCGGTGCGGCGATCCGATTACCCGCAAAGAGGCCAGATCAGACAATGCAAAAACAGCAGACGAAAAAAAGCCCGCCAGTGTGAGAGCGGGCCAAAGGACCTACGAAGATTCTTCTAGCGACCAACTAGCTTCCACGATAGGTCGAATAGCTGTACGGCGAAATCAGCAGCGGCACGTGGTAGTGCTCTTGCTGTTCATCGATACCAAAGCGCAGCACCACAACGTCCAGGAACGCCTGGGCCGGCAGCTGCACGCCGCGGGCGCGGTAGTAATCACCAGCGCTGAACTGCAACTGGTAGACACCGCTGCGATAGTCGTCACCCTGCAGCAGCGGCGCGTCGACGCGGCCATCGCTGTTGGTCAGGGCGGTGTTCACCAGCTCCAGCTGCTGGCCTTCGACGCGGTACAGCTCGACCTTGATCGAGCTGCCGGGGCAGCCATGCGCGGCATCCAGTACGTGTGTGGTCAAACGTCCCATTGCTTGTCGCCTCTTGTTCAATCTGTGGGCAAAAAATACACGGCCATCACCACGCCAAAGGGCCTGCGATGTGCGGGAATGACGCTATTAAGACATTCCGATGCAAAATTGTACACAATTTTTTGGGCCCTTCTTGCGCTCCTCCCCGATCATGCCCATAAACGACCCATCGGTCGCAAATACACGCTGCGTGCCGACGTCAACATCATTAGCTGACCGATCAGGCAGGTTTCTTGCACTGTATTTCCAGAGCGCTGCGAAGCGACAAAAGGGAAGAAATGCGGAAAAACAGGCTTACAAAAGATTTCAGAAGTTGTATACAATCAGCCCATCCGGTGGTGCGACATACCGACGCGGCCCGCCCACCACCCGCACTAACGCACAAGAAGGAAGACTGCAGTGAGCGCTGACTACCCTCGCGACCTGATCGGTTACGGCAACAACCCTCCTCACCCGCACTGGCCGGGCAACGCTCGCATCGCGCTGTCTTTCGTTCTCAACTACGAAGAAGGTGGCGAACGCAACATCTTGCACGGTGACAAGGAATCCGAAGCCTTCCTGTCCGAGATGGTTGCCGCCCAGCCGCTGCAGGGTGCGCGCAACATGAGCATGGAGTCGCTGTACGAGTATGGCAGCCGTGCCGGTGTGTGGCGCCTGCTGAAGCTGTTCAAGGACAGCGGCGTGCCGCTGACCGTGTTCGCCGTGGCCATGGCCGCCCAGCGCCACCCCGACGTGATCCGTGCCATGGCCGAAGCCGGCCACGAAATCTGCAGCCACGGCTACCGCTGGATCGACTACCAGAACATGGACGAGGCCCAGGAGCGCGAGCACATGCTCGAAGCCATCCGCATCCTCACCGAAATCAGCGGCAAGCGCCCGGTGGGTTGGTACACCGGCCGCACCGGCCCGAACACCCGCCGCCTGGTGATGGAAGAAGGTGGTTTCCTGTACGACAGCGACACCTATGACGACGACCTGCCCTACTGGGAGCCGAACAACCCCACCGGCAAGCCGCACCTGGTGATCCCCTACACCCTCGACACCAACGACATGCGCTTCACCCAGGTACAGGGTTTCAACTGCGGCGAACAGTTCTTCCAGTACCTGAAAGACGCGTTCGATGTGCTGTACGCCGAAGGCGCCGAAGCACCGAAAATGCTCTCCATCGGCCTGCACTGCCGCCTGGTGGGCCGCCCGGCGCGCCTGGCCGCGCTGAAGCGTTTCATCGACTACGCCAAAAGCCATGACCAGGTCTGGTTCGCCCGTCGTGAGGACATCGCCCGCCACTGGCACGCCACCCACCCGTACAAGAAAGAGACCGCCTGATGACCGCTTTCAAAACCCTCAAGCCTTCCACCCTGGGCCGTGACGCCTTCGTCGAGGCGTTCGCCGACATCTACGAGCACTCGCCGTGGGTTGCCGAAAAAGCCTATGACCTGGGGCAACTGGCTGAACTGGACGAGATCGAGGCGCTGCACCAGCGCATGAGCGACATCCTGCTCAGCGCCAACCACTCCGACCAGCTGGCGCTGATCAACGCTCACCCGGACCTGGCCGGCAAGGCCGCCGTCCAGGGCGAGTTGACCGAATCGAGCACCAATGAGCAAGCCGGCGCCGGTATCCACCAGTGCACCGCCGAAGAGTTCGCCCGTTTCACCGAGCTGAACGATGCCTACAAGGCCAAGTTCCAGTTCCCGTTCATCATGGCGGTGAAGGGCAGCAACCGGCACCAGATCCTGGCCGCCTTCGAAAAACGCATCCACAACGATGCCGATGCCGAATTCAAGGAAGCCCTGGCGCAGATCAACCTGATCGCCCTGTTCCGCCTGCTGCAGTTGTAAGCGACAGCCGAACCTTTTTCAGTACAACGAACATATAAGAGAGACCCGCATGCGCACCCTGATGATCGAGCCCCTGACCAAAGAAGCCTTTGCCCAGTTCGGAGACGTGATCGAAACCGACGGCAGCGACCACTTCATGATCAACAACGGCTCGACCATGCGCTTTCACAAGCTCGCCACGGTCGAAACCGCCGAGCCTGAAGACAAGGCGATCATCAGCATCTTCCGCGCCGACGCGCTGGACATGCCGCTGACCGTGCGCATGCTGGAACGCCATCCGCTGGGCAGCCAGGCTTTCATTCCGCTGCTCGGCAACCCCTTTCTGATCGTGGTCGCGCCAGTTGGCGATGCACCTGTATCAGGTTTGGTCCGCGCCTTCCGCAGTAATGGCAGGCAGGGCATCAATTACCATCGCGGCGTCTGGCACCACCCGGTGCTGACGATCGAAAAGCGGGATGACTTCCTGGTGGTTGATCGCAGTGGTTCTGGCAACAACTGCGATGAGCATTACTTCACCGAGGAACAAATGCTGGTCCTCAATCCCCACCAATAAGAGAAGGTCGGTCATCCGGGTTTCGACCTGAACGGTGACTGGCAGAGGTACATACTGTGGAAGCACACCTTCACGAATGGCTGAACCTGAGCATTCGCTGGGTTCACATGATCACCGGTGTCGCCTGGATCGGTGCATCGTTCTACTTCGTCTGGCTGGAGAACCACCTGAACCGAAGCAACCCGCGCGATGGGTTGTCGGGTGATCTCTGGGCGATTCACGGCGGTGGTATCTACCACCTGGAGAAATACAAGCTCGCACCCCCGAAAATGCCCGAGAACCTGCACTGGTTCAAATGGGAAGCCTACTTCACCTGGATGTCCGGTATCGCCCTGCTGTGCGTGGTGTTCTACTGGAACCCGGCGCTGTACCTGCTGGCCCCTGGCAGCACCCTGAGCGGCGCCGAAGGTGTGGCCATCGGTATCGGCTCGCTGGTCGCCGGCTGGTTCATCTACGACTTCCTGTGCGACTCGCCTCTGGGCAAGAAGCCAGCGCTGCTCGGCGGTGTCCTGTTCGTGCTGATCATTGCTGCATGCTGGGGCTTCAGCCTGGTGTTCAGCGGCCGTGGTGCGTACCTGCACACCGGCGCGATCATCGGCACCATCATGGTCGGCAACGTGTTCCGCATCATCATGCCGGCCCAGCGCCAGCTGGTGGCGGCGATCGAGAACAACCAGACACCTGACCCGGTACTGCCGGCCAAGGGCCTGCTGCGCTCGCGTCACAACAACTACTTCACCCTGCCGGTGCTGTTCATCATGATCAGCAACCATTTCCCGAGCACCTACGGTAGCCAGTACAACTGGCTGATCCTGGCTGGCATTGCAGTGGCCGCGGTACTGATCCGCCACTACTTCAACACCCGCCATGACAGCAACAAGTACGCCTGGACCCTGCCCGTCGGCGCCCTGGCAATGATCTGCCTGGCCTATGTCACCGGCCCGAAACCGATGGCCGTAAGCCCGGAGCAAGCCGCAGCGAAGATCGAGTACCAGCCGCTGCCGGCGACCGCCGTAGGTGGCAAGACCGCTGCCGAGCAGCGCGCCGAGGACGCCGCCAAGGCTGCCGAAGCACCCGCCGCTGAAGCCCAGGCTCCTGCCCAGGCCACGGCGCAGGTTGGCGGTGACGCTTTCGACAAGATCCACAATGTCATCCAGGAACGCTGCACCGTGTGCCACTCGTCCAAGCCGACCAGCCCACTGTTCAGCGCGGCCCCTGCCGGCGTGATGTTCGACACCCCGCAGCAGATCCAGGCCCAGGCCGCGCGCATTCAGGCGCAAGCGGTCGCCAGCCAGATCATGCCGCTGGGCAACATCACCCAGATGACCACCGAAGAGCGCAAGCTGGTCGGTGACTGGATCGCCAAAGGCGCCCCGGTGAACTGATACACAACTCTCGGGATCTCGCCGCTCCTGTGGGAGCGGGTTCACCCGCGAAGAGGCCGGTATTGCCGGCCTCGGTTTCAAGCCATACGCAACAAGCTAGCATCGAGCGTTCAGACTCAAGCGGGAATTCCAGGCTCTCTTCACCGGGAGCCTGCCGCTTGGGCCTGCCGCTTGGATCCGAGAATAAAAACAAAACTCGAGGTGCTGCATGTCCGAGTCACGCAAGGCGTACATCCCTGTTGCGCCGCCGCGAGAACCTCTGCCCTTGTTCCAACTGATACTGGTTGGCCTGCAACACGTCCTGCTGATGTACGGTGGCGCAATCGCTGTGCCGTTGATCATCGGTCAGGCCGCCGGTTTGTCCCGTGAAGAAGTCGCTTTCCTGATCAACGCCGACCTGCTGGTCGCTGGCGTCGCCACCATCATCCAGTCATTCGGTATCGGCCCGGTGGGCATCCGCATGCCGGTGATGATGGGTGCCAGTTTTGCTGCCGTCGGCAGCATGGTGGCCATGGCCGGCATGCCGGGCGTAGGCCTGCAGGGGATTTTCGGTGCAACCATCGCCGCCGGTTTCTTCGGCATGCTGATCGCGCCGTTCATGTCCAAGGTCGTACGCTTCTTCCCGCCACTGGTCACCGGCACGGTGATCACCTCGATTGGCTTGTCACTGTTCCCGGTGGCAGTCAACTGGGCCGGTGGCGGCCATGAAGCGGAAGCCTTCGGTTCGCCAATCTACCTGATGGTAGCCGGCCTGGTGCTGGCGGTAATCCTGCTGATAAACCGCTTCATGCGTGGCTTCTGGGTCAACGTGTCGGTGCTGGTGGGCATGGGCCTGGGCTACATCCTGGCCGGTTCCATCGGCATGGTCGATCTGTCCGGCCTGAGCGACGCACCGTGGGTGCAAGTGGTAACCCCACTTCACTTCGGCATGCCGACCTTCAGCCTGGCGCCGATCCTGTCCATGTGCCTGGTGGTGGTGATCATCTTCGTCGAGTCCACCGGCATGTTCCTGGCCCTGGGCAAGGTGACCGATCGCGAAGTTACCCCAGGCATGCTGCGTCGCGGCCTGCTGTGCGATGCCGGTGCATCGTTTATCGCCGGGTTCTTCAACACCTTCACCCACTCCTCGTTCGCCCAGAACATCGGCCTGGTGCAGATGACCGGGGTGCGCTGCCGGTTTGTCACGATCGTCGCCGGTGCACTGCTGATCGTGCTGAGCCTGCTGCCCAAGGCGGCCTTCCTGATTGCCTCGATCCCGCCTGCCGTACTGGGCGGCGCCTCCATTGCCATGTTCGGCATGGTCACCGCCACCGGGATCAAGATTCTGCAGGAAGCGGACATCGGCGACCGCCGCAACCAGTTGCTGGTTGCCGTGAGTGTCGGCTTCGGGCTGATCCCCGTGGTGCGTCCGGAGTTCTTTGCGCAGATGCCGCAGTGGATGGAACCCATCACCCACAGCGGTATTGCCATGGCCACGGTCAGTGCCCTGGTGTTGAACGTGTTGTTCAACATCCTCGGTGGCGCCGATCGCGCTGTGCACAACGACGCCTGTCACCAGCACTGAGTCGCAGGGCGGCGCAACGCCGCCCTTTCTCCCCTTTGCATTGATCGCAACACCGTCGGCCCGCCGGAATGGGCCGCCCGGGGCGCCTGCGCGCCAAAAAAATCCAACAAAAACAATAAGTCCGGGAACCACAACATGAAACGCATCGCATCAAGTCTCTTGCTGGGCAGCAGCCTGCTGGCCACCCTCCCCGCTCACGCTGGCGAATGGCTGCAGTGGCACGGCGAAAGCCTGACCTACCTGTACGGCAAGGATTTCAAGGTCAACCCGAGCATCCAGCAGACGGTGACCTTCGAGCACGCCAACAAATGGAAGTACGGCGACACCTTCATGTTCGTCGACAAGATTTTCTACAACGGCAAGCCCGACCCGGGCAAAGGCGTGACCACCTACTACGGCGAGTTCAGCCCGCGCCTGTCGTTCGGCAAGATCTTCGACCAGAAGCTTGCCTTCGGCCCGATCAAGGACGTGTTGCTGGCCATGACCTACGAGCGTGGCGAGGGCGATAACGAGGCCTACCTGATCGGCCCAGGCTTCGACCTGGACATCCCCGGTTTCAACTACTTCACCCTCAACTTCTACGTGCGCAACACCGAGGGCAGCCGCCCCGGTGACAATGTCTGGCAGATCACCCCCGGTTGGTCGTACACCATCCCCGTGGGCAGGTCAGACATTCTGATCGACGGCTACCTGGACTGGGTCACCGACAACGACCAGACCCGCCGCGGCACCTATCACGCCAACCTGCACATCAACCCGCAGGTCAAATACGACCTGGGCAAGGCGCTGAACCTGGGCGCCAAACAGCTTTATGTCGGCTTTGAATACAGCTACTGGAAGGACAAATACGGCATCGACAGCCGCGGTAACCTGGACAGTAACCAGAGCGTCGCCAGTGCCCTTGTCAAGGTACACTTCTAGAAAGTTGACCAAACGCACAAGTTTGTATCACCCCGCTCCAGGACGGAGCACTTGAGGCCCGGCGCGCAAGCCAGTAATCTGCGCGCCCCCTCGATCAGGGCAGAACGGATTCTGCCTGCGTTTACTGACCGCTCAGTCAATGAATACGGGCGGTTGGCCAACGTGTTGCCAGCCTGAAAGACCCTTTTCATCCGTTCAGAACGAAGTCGAGCAGGAAGGTTTTGCCAACCCGGAAAAGTTGGCCCAACCCTTGCCAAACAGCTGTGGCCTATCGAAAAAAGCTGACCCGAAAGACAAGAACAGCGCCACCACCGAGCGCTGACAACAGATCAACCAAGGGAGCGACACTCGCGATGCGTACCATCAATAGCCTGATCCTCGCCGGCGGCCTGCTGGCCTGCGGCGCCACCCAAGCCGACGACCTGCTGCAGTGGCAGAACAACAGCCTGACCTACCTGTGGGGCAAGAATTTCAAGGTCAACCCGGCGATCCAGCAGACGGTCACCTTCGAGCACGCTGACGGCTGGAAATACGGCGACAACTTCATCTTTGTCGACAAGATCTTCTACCAGGGGCAGAAAGACGCAGGTAACGGCCCGAACACCTACTACGGCGAGATCAGCCCGCGCCTGTCGTTCAACAAGATCTTCGACCAGAAGCTGGAATTCGGCCCGGTCAAGGACGTGCTGCTGGCGATGACCTACGAGTTTGGCGAGGGTGACACCGAAAGCTACCTGATCGGCCCCGGCTTCGACCTGGCCATCCCCGGCTTCGACTACTTCCAGCTGAACTTCTACAACCGCACCACCGATGGCAGCCGCGCCGGCGACAACGTGTGGCAGATCACCCCGGTATGGTCGTACACCATCCCGGTCGGCGATTCCGACGTGCTGATCGATGGCTTCATGGACTGGGTGGTGGACAATGACGAGAACCGCCGCGGCACCTACCAGGCCAACTTGCACTTCAACCCGCAGATCAAGTATGACCTGGGCAAGGCGTTGCACCTGGGCGAGAAACAGCTGTACGTGGGTGTGGAGTACGATTACTGGAAGAACAAGTACGGCATTAAGGACAGCGATGCCTTTACCACTGACCAGAACACCATGAGCTTCCTGGTCAAGGTGCACTTCTGACCTGATTGCGGGGGTCGCTTTGCGGCCCATTCGCGGGTAAACCCGCTCCCACAAGTTCCGCGCCGGGCTCAATGCAGGCGCTGCACCTGTGGGAGCGGGTTTACCCGCGAACCGGGGCAACGCCCCGGCCATGCGCACTAGCTGGCCGGCCGCACCAGCCGCCAAAGCTTGCTGGCCACCGCCACCACTGCCAGCACCACGGCACCGGCCACCACCCCGGCCACGCCGTTGAGCAGCGCCCCGGTCAGCGCCGCGCCGCGCCCTTCGCTGAATGCCTCGATGGCGTGATGCAAAGGCGCGATGCCATGCACCAGAATCCCGCCGCCTACCAGGAACATGGCCGCGGTGCCGATCACCGACAGGCTCTTCATCATGTATGGCGCCGCCCGCAGGATGCCGTTGCCGAGCCCCTGCGCCAGGCGCGATGCCTTGGTAGTCATCCACAACCCAAGGTCATCCAGCTTGACGATGCCGCCGACCAGCCCGTAAACGCCAATGGTCATGACAATGGCGATGCCCGACAGCACGATGATCTGCTGGGGCAGCGGCGAGTCGGCGACGATGCCCAGGGTAATGGCGATGATTTCCGCCGACAGGATGAAATCAGTGCGCACCGCGCCTTTGATCTTGGCCTTCTCGAAGGCCACCAGGTCAACACTGGCATCCGCCACCGCCTCCTTGCGTGCCTCGTGTTGCGCCGCGTCATCCTCCTTGCTGTGCAAGAACTTGTGGGCCAGCTTCTCGAAGCCTTCAAAGCACAGGTACGCCCCGCCCAGCATCAGCAACGGCGTCACCGCCCAGGGGATGAAGGCACTGATCAGCAGCGCCGCCGGCACCAGGATGGCCTTGTTCACCAGCGAGCCCTTGGCCACCGCCCATACCACCGGCAGTTCGCGGTCGGCACGCACTCCGGTGACCTGCTGGGCATTGAGCGCCAGGTCGTCGCCCAATACACCTGCGGTCTTTTTTGCCGCGACCTTGGTCATCAGCGAAACGTCGTCCAGCAAGGTGGCGATGTCGTCGATCAGTACCAGTAGACTGCTTCCTGCCATGTTGAGCTGTTTCCAAATGTGTGAATGAGCGGGAGTCTAGCCCAAAGCCGCTGCCTTGAGCGCCCGTCGAGCCCGGTGCTACCATGCCCGATCCCTCTTAGAGGTGGCCAGACACGAGGAAGATCCCTGACCATGAGCACCATTCGCGAGCGCAACAAGGAACTGATCCTGCGCGCGGCCAGCGAGGAATTCGCCGACAAGGGCTTCGCCGCCACCAAGACCAGCGATATCGCGGCCAAGGCCGGCCTGCCCAAGCCGAACGTGTATTACTACTTCAAGTCCAAGGACAACCTCTACCGCGAGGTCCTGGAGAGCATCATCGCGCCGATCATGCAGGCATCCACGCCGTTCAATGCCGACGGCGATCCGAAAGAAGTGCTGAGTGCGTACATTCGCTCGAAGATTCGCATTTCGCGGGACCTGCCCCATGCGTCCAAAGTGTTTGCCAGCGAAATCATGCATGGCGCGCCGCACCTGTCGCCGAACCAGGTGGAACAGCTGAACGAACAGGCCCGTCACAATATCGAGTGCATCCAGCGCTGGATCGACCGCGGGCAGATCGCCCACGTCGATGCCCACCACCTGATGTTCAGCATCTGGGCAGCGACGCAGACGTACGCGGATTTCGACTGGCAGATTTCGGCAGTGACCGGCAAGGCCAAGCTGGCTGACAGTGATTATGATGCGGCGGCCGAGACCATCATTCGCATGGTGCTCAAGGGTTGTGAGCCAGAGGTGGCCTGACAGGGCCAGTGGGGCTGCTTTGCAGCCCATGCCGGCAAGCCAGCTGCCACAGGTCCTCCACAGACCTGAAGATCGGTGAAGCACCTCTGGGAGCCAGCTTGCAGAAAACCATACAATCTCCCGCAGGGCCATCACAGATCTGACTGTGGTGTCCCTGTGGGAGCTGGCTTGCCGGCGATGAGGCCAGAACAGGCAATAAAGGTTTAAGCTGCTACACCCGCATCCGCCCGCAACCCCACCTCCTCGATCGCACTGATCGCACACTGCTCGTCGATATCCGACGTATCGCCGCTGATCCCTACCGCACCCAGCACCTTGCCATCCTGATCACGAATCAGCACCCCACCCGGTGCCGGCACCACCGGCCGTTCCCCCAACCCGTTAAGCGCAGCAAAGAACGCCGGACGCTGCTGTGCATCCAGTGCCAGCAAACGCGAGCCCTTGCCCAGTGCAATCGCCCCCCAGGCCTTGCCCGTGGCCACCTCGGGCCGGATCAGGCTGGCACCATCCTCGCGCTGCAGCGCCAGCAGGTGCCCGCCGGCATCCAGCACCGCCACGGTCAGCGGCGCGGCGTTGATCTTGCGGCCCGCTGCCAGCGCGGCATTGACCAGGCTGACGGCGAGTTTCAGGTTCAAAGCATTCATGCAAAAGGTCCTCTTCTTGTTGTGAGAAGCCCTGAGGGCAGTTGAAAACCGATCACACAAATAGAACACAACGAACAGTATTTTTGTATACAATATTTTCAAATGATCGTATGCGATAGCGCAAACCCCTGTTTTCACGGGCGCTCAGACGAAAGCCAGCTGACCCGATGAAAACCCATTGACCTAAACCGTCAGGCGTGAATACACTCTGTCGCAAAGCAAGTTGTATACAATTACAAAATCGATGAGGCACAACCCATGAGCAAAATGAGAGCAATCGATGCGGCCGTTCTGGTCATGCGCCGTGAAGGTGTAGATACCGCGTTCGGCATCCCAGGGGCTGCCATCAACCCGTTGTACTCGGCCCTGAAGAAAGTCGGTGGCATCGATCACGTCCTCGCTCGCCACGTCGAAGGTGCCTCGCACATGGCCGAGGGCTACACCCGTGCCAACCCAGGCAACATCGGCGTGTGCATCGGCACTTCCGGCCCGGCCGGCACCGACATGGTCACCGGCCTGTACAGTGCCGCTGCCGACTCCATCCCGATCCTCTGCATCACCGGCCAGGCCCCACGTGCGCGTCTGCACAAAGAAGACTTCCAGGCTGTCGACATCACCAGCATCGTCAAGCCGGTCACCAAGTGGGCCACCACCGTTCTGGAGCCAGGCCAGGTGCCTTACGCCTTCCAGAAGGCCTTCTACGAAATGCGTACCGGCCGCCCAGGCCCTGTGCTGATCGACCTGCCGTTCGACGTGCAGATGGCCGAAATCGAATTCGACATCGACGCCTACGAGCCACTGGCAGTCAACAAGCCGTCCGCCACTCGCGTTCAGGCCGAAAAAGCCCTCGCCATGCTCAATGACGCCGAGCGCCCACTGCTGGTAGCCGGCGGCGGCATCATCAACGCCGACGCCAGCGACAAGCTGGTCGAGTTTGCCGAACTGACCGGCGTACCGGTGATCCCGACCCTGATGGGCTGGGGCACCATCCCGGATGACCACGCACAAATGGTCGGCATGGTCGGCCTGCAGACCTCGCACCGCTACGGCAACGCCACCCTGCTGAAATCCGACCTGGTGTTCGGTATCGGCAACCGCTGGGCCAACCGCCACACCGGCTCCGTCGACGTCTACACCGAAGGCCGCAAGTTCGTGCACGTCGACATCGAACCGACCCAGATTGGCCGCGTGTTCACCCCGGACCTGGGTATCGTTTCCGATGCTGGCAAGGCGCTGGACATGTTCCTCGAAGTGGCCCGCGAGTGGAAAGCCGCTGGCAAGCTGAAAGACCGTGCCGCCTGGCTGGAAGACTGCCAGCAGCGCAAGGCCAGCCTGCAGCGCAAGACCCACTTTGACAACGTGCCGGTGAAACCGCAGCGCGTGTACGAAGAAATGAACCAGGTGTTCGGCAAAGACACCTGCTACGTCAGCACCATCGGCCTGTCGCAGATTGCCGGCGCGCAGTTCCTGCACGTGTACAAACCACGCCACTGGATCAACTGCGGCCAGGCCGGCCCGCTGGGCTGGACCATCCCGGCAGCCCTGGGCGTGGTGAAAGCCGATCCGAAGCGCAAGGTTGTAGCGCTGTCGGGTGACTACGACTTCCAGTTCATGATCGAAGAACTGGCAGTGGGCGCGCAGTTCAACCTGCCATACGTCCACGTACTGGTGAACAACGCCTACCTGGGCCTGATCCGCCAGGCGCAGCGTGGCTTCGACATGGATTACTGTGTACAACTGGCGTTCGAGAACATCAACTCGACCGACGCCGCCAGCTACGGTGTGGACCACGTAGCCGTGGTCGAAGGCCTCGGCTGCAAGGCCATCCGCGTATTCGAGCCGGCCGAAATCGCCCCTGCCCTGCTCAAGGCGCAGAAGATGGCCGAAGAGTTCCGCGTACCGGTGGTTGTCGAAGTGATTCTCGAGCGTGTCACCAACATTTCGATGGGTACCGAGATCAACGCGGTCAACGAGTTCGAAGACCTGGCCCTGGTCGGCAACGACGCGCCTACCGCGATCTCGATGCTCGACTGAATGCCTGACGCCCCCGCGCCAGCACGGCCGGGGGCTCTATTCTGCAAGGAGACAACCATGCCTCGCTTCGCTGCCAACCTGTCCATGCTGTTCACCGAACAGGACTTCCTGGCCCGCTTCAAGGCTGCCGCAGACGCTGGTTTCAGCGGCGTCGAGTACCTTTTCCCGTATGACTTCAGCGCCGCCGAAATCAAGCAGCAGCTGGACGCCAACGGCCTGACCCAGGTGCTGTTCAACCTGCCGGCGGGCGACTGGGCCAAGGGCGAACGTGGCATCACCTGCCACCCCGACCGCGTCGAAGAGTTCCGCGCCGGGGTCGACAAGGCCATCGAATACGCCAAGGTGCTCGGCAACACCCAGGTCAACGCCCTGGCCGGCATTCGCCCGCAAGGCCTGCAGTGCGCCGACGTGCGCAAAACCTTCGTCGACAACCTCAAGTATGCCGCCGACAAGCTCAAGGCCGCCGGGATCCGCCTGGTCATGGAAATGATCAACACCCGCGACATCCCGGGCTTCTACCTGAACACCACCCAGCAGGCCCTGGAAATCCAGGCCGAAGTGGGCAGCGACAACCTGTTCCTGCAGTACGACATCTACCACATGCAGATCATGGAAGGTGACCTGGCTCGCACCATGGAAACCAACCTGAAGCTGATCAACCATATCCAGCTGGCCGACAACCCCGGCCGCAACGAGCCAGGCACCGGCGAGATCAACTACCGCTTCCTGTTCGAGCACCTGGACCGCATCGGCTACCAGGGCTGGGTGGGCGCGGAATACAAGCCGCTGACCACCACTGAAGCCGGCCTGGGCTGGCTGAAGACCCACAACGCAATCTGAAGGCTGCTCACACCCTGTGACACACAATTGACCTTGTGGGACCGGGTTCACCCGCGAACACCGGCAAAGCCGGTGCCATCCACCGCGGTGCCTGCTTCGCGGGTAAACCCGCTCCCACAGGAGTTTTGTGTCCAACAGGAGGACTGTGCTGCCCTGTTCCATCGAGATTCAACAAATACAACGAGGTAATCTCTCATGGCTAAAATCGGTTTCATCGGCACCGGCATCATGGGCAAGCCCATGGCCCAGAACCTGCAAAAAGCAGGTCACAGCCTGTTCGTTTCCACTCACCACGACGCCGCCCCTGCCGACCTGATCGCAGCCGGTGCAGTGGCCCTGGCCAACCCTAAAGAAGTTGCCCAGGAAGCCGAATTCATCATCGTCATGGTCCCCGACACCCCACAGGTCGAGGCCGTACTGTTCGGTGAAAACGGCGTGGCCGAAGGCGTCGGCCCGAACAAGGTAGTGATCGACATGAGCTCGATCTCGCCGACCGCCACCAAAGCCTTCGCCGAAAAAATCAAGGCCACCGGCGCCGCCTACCTGGACGCCCCGGTGTCCGGTGGTGAAGTCGGTGCCAAGGCCGCGACCCTCAGCATCATGGTCGGTGGCTGCCCGAAAGCCTTCGAGCGCGCACTGCCGCTGTTCGAAGCCATGGGCAAGAACATCACCCGCGTGGGCGGCAACGGCGACGGCCAGACCGCCAAGGTCGCCAACCAGATCATCGTCGCCCTGAACATCCAGGCCGTCAGCGAAGCACTGCTGTTCGCCGCCAAGAACGGCGCCGATCCTGCCAAGGTGCGTGAAGCACTGATGGGCGGTTTCGCCTCGTCGAAAATCCTCGAAGTGCATGCCGAGCGCATGATCAAGGGCACCTTCGACCCAGGCTTCCGCATCAACCTGCACCAGAAAGACCTGAACCTGGCCCTGCAGGGCGCCAAGGAACTGGGCATCAACCTGCCCAACACCTCCAACGCCCAGCAAGTGTTCAACACCTGCCAGGCCCTGGGTGGCGGCAACTGGGACCACTCGGCGCTGATCAAAGGCCTGGAGCACATGGCCAACTTCTCGATCCGCGGCGACAAGTAATTCGAATTCGGGGGCTGCTGCGCAGCCCGATCGCCGGCAAGCCAGCTCCCACAGGGACCGCACAATCCCTCAATCCTGTGCTGTACCTGTGGGAGCTGGCCTGCCCGCGATGAATTCCACACCGATGAACCTGCGACCACAGGCTCATAAGGTGACACCGAGCAACACCCGCCCCTGGTTCGGCCTGCACGGAGGCAGTTCCAGGGGCGTTTTTGATTCTGCAGAACAACAATAACTGGGAGCCTGCCATGTCGGTCGATCCGCAAAAAATTCTCCGCGAGCTGTTCGACACAGCCATCGCTGCCGCCCACCCCCGCCAAGTCCTCGAACCCTACCTGCCCGCCGACCGTAGCGGCCGGGTCATCGTCATCGGCGCCGGCAAGGCCGCAGCCGCCATGGCCGAAGTGGTCGAGAAAAGCTGGCAGGGCGAAGTCTCTGGCCTGGTCGTGACCCGTTATGGCCACGGCGCCAACTGCCAGAAGATCGAAGTGGTCGAAGCCGCCCACCCGGTCCCTGATGCCGCCGGCCTGGCCGTGGCCAAGCGCGTGCTGGAGCTGGTCAGCAACCTCAACGAAGACGACCGCGTCATCTTCCTGCTGTCTGGCGGTGGCTCGGCGCTGCTGGCCCTGCCTGCCGAGGGCCTGACCCTGGCGGACAAGCAGCAGATCAACAAGTCGCTGCTGAAATCCGGCGCCACCATCGGCGAGATGAACTGCGTACGCAAGCACCTCTCGGCGATCAAGGGCGGCCGCCTGGCCAAGGCCTGCTGGCCGGCCACGGTCTACACCTATGCGATTTCCGATGTACCCGGCGACCTCGCCACGGTAATTGCCTCCGGCCCCACCGTGGCCGACCCGAGCACTTCGGCCGATGCGCTCGCCATCCTCAAGCGTTACAACATCGAAGCACCGAAAGCCGTTATCGACTGGCTCAACAACCCCGCATCGGAAACCGTCAAGGCCGATGACCCGGCCCTGGCCCGCAGCCACTTCCAGTTGATCGCCAAGCCCCAGCAGTCGCTTGAGGCAGCGGCGGTCAAAGCCCGTCAGGCCGGTTTCAGCCCGCTGATCCTCGGCGATCTGGAAGGTGAATCGCGCGAAGTGGCCAAGGTGCACGCCGGTATCGCCCGGCAGATCGTCCAGTACGGCCAGCCTTTGAAGGCGCCCTGCGTAATCCTGTCCGGCGGCGAAACCACCGTGACCGTACGCGGCAATGGCCGTGGCGGGCGCAACGCCGAGTTCCTGCTCAGCCTCACCGAAAGCCTCAAAGGCCTGCCGGGCGTGTATGCCCTGGCCGGTGATACCGACGGCATCGACGGCTCGGAAGAAAACGCCGGCGCCTTCATGACCCCAGGCAGCTACGCCCGCGCCGAGGCCCTGGGCCTGTCGGCCAGCGACGAGTTGGACAACAACAACGGCTACGGCTACTTCGCCGCACTGGATGCGCTGATCGTCACCGAGCCGACCCGCACCAACGTCAACGACTTCCGCGCCATCCTGATCCTCGAGACTGCCCAATCATGACGCCTGATAAAAAAGTCAAAATCCTCGCCACCCTTGGCCCTGCGATCAATGGCATCGATGACATCCGCCAGCTGGTCGAAGCCGGGGTGAACATCTTCCGCCTCAACTTCAGCCACGGCGAACATGCCGACCACGCCCTGCGCTACCAGTGGATCCGTGAAGTCGAGCAGCAGCTCAACTACCCGCTGGGCATCCTCATGGACCTGCAAGGGCCAAAGCTGCGCGTCGGCCGTTTTGCCGAGGGCAAGGTGCAGCTGCAACGCGGCCAGGCGCTGCGCCTGGACCTGGACAAAACCCCGGGCGACTGCCACCGGGTCAACCTGCCACACCCGGAAATCATCGCCGCGCTGGAGCCGGGCATGGACCTGCTGCTGGACGATGGCAAGCTGCGCCTGCGGGTTACCGCCAAGCACAGCGACGCCATCGACACCGAAGTGCTGAACGGTGGTGAGCTGTCCGACCGCAAGGGCGTCAACGTGCCGCAAGCGGTACTCGATCTGTCCCCGCTCACCGAAAAAGACCGCCGCGACCTGGCCTTCGGCCTGGAACTGGGCGTGGACTGGGTGGCCCTGTCATTCGTGCAGCGCCCGGAAGACATCGTCGAGGCGCGCCAGCTGATTGGCGACCGCGCCTACCTGATGGCCAAGATCGAAAAACCTTCGGCGGTCGAGCAACTGCAAGCCATCGCCGAACTGGCAGATGCGATCATGGTGGCCCGTGGCGACCTGGGCGTGGAAGTACCGGCCGAAAGCGTGCCGCAGATCCAGAAGCGCATCATCGCTACCTGCCGCCAGCTGGGCAAACCGGTGGTGGTGGCCACGCAGATGCTCGAGTCCATGCGCTTTTCGCCCGCCCCGACCCGTGCCGAAGTCACCGACGTGGCCAACGCCGTGGCCGAAGGTGCCGATGCGGTCATGCTGTCAGCCGAGACGGCCTCGGGTGACTACCCGCTCGAAGCCGTGCAGATGATGAGCAAGATCATCCGTCAGGTAGAAAACGGCCCGGACTACCAGGCCCAGCTGGATGTTGGCCGGCCGAAGGCCGAGGCTACCGTGTCGGACGCCATCAGCTGCGCGATTCGCCGCATCAGCGGCATCCTGCCGGTGGCGGTGCTGGTCAACTACAGCGAGTCGGGCGCCTCTACCCTGCGTACTGCGCGCGAGCGACCACGGGCACCGATCCTCAACCTGACGCCGAACCTGAACACCGCGCGCCGCCTG
>NZ_JABMCW010000250.1:0-8319 GCF_013179705.1 Pseudomonas sp. CM25
CACCTGAACTTCGGTATCGACGTGATCAACCAGATCAAGATCGAGAACCCGCACCTGTGGGACGCGGCGATGAAGGAAGAGGCGACCCAGATGATCCTGCAAGGGACCCAGCTGGAGATCGAATACGCCCGCGACACCATGCCACGCGGCGTGCTGGGCATGAATGCCGCGATGATGGAGGACTACCTCAAGTTCATCGCCAACCGTCGCCTGACCCAGATTGGTCTGAAAGAAGAGTATCCAGGGACTACCAACCCGTTCCCTTGGATGAGCGAAATCATGGACTTGAAGAAAGAGAAGAACTTCTTTGAGACGCGAGTGATCGAGTATCAGACGGGTGGGGCGTTGAGCTGGGACTGATTTTCCGGGCTGAACATCAAGAAGGCTGCCGATTGGCAGCCTTTTTTATTGGCTCGGGAATGGCAGAATGGGGTTCTTCGCGGGCAAGCCCGCTCCCACAGAATCAGAGCTCTAGCTTTTTGGCGATGTCTACCTTGAGACTGCAGCCTGGGACTGCCATATCCTGGAGGCCTACTCGAGTCGCTCAGCAGCCTTTTTGTAAGCTTGGTCTCTTTCACGGCGATCGACAGCGACGACAAAAACCACGATCTCTTGGTCAATGACCTGATAGATCAGCCTATACCGGCTGCTGCGCAGCTTTATCTTGTAGCTGTCTGGTAGCGAGTGAAGACGATTGGCTTCAACCCGAGGATTCAGCAGAACCTCTGCCAGTTTCTTCTTGAACTGCTGACGCACGGTATCGCCCAGTTTCTTCCACTCTTTCAATGCACGGGAATCGAAGTCGAGGCTATAGGTCATCCAGCTGCACCCTCACGCGCTGCGGCGAAGCCAGTCGCTCCTGCACAGTGGCAATGAGGTCTTCATCTTCTTCGGTCATGAGGACCGGCCGGAAGGGTAACTTGCCCCGCTCAGCTACATATTGCAGAGCCTGTCGCATGAGTTCAGAGGGGGTTACGCCGAGGCGCTCGAGCTCTTTGTAGGCGCGGGCTTTGAGATCATCGTCGACGCGGATGTTGATGGAAGCCATAACCTGGCCCTCATGTAATGACGAATGTCATTACAATGCACTGATCTTGGTGATTCTGCAATGGCGGATTGTTCGCTGGCAGTGGCCACAGTCCATTCACTTATGAGCCGCTAGCGCAATCGCCGTAGGAGCTGCTTTGGGTCGTGCAGCGGCCCCAGACTCCGCACCTGTAATATTGCCGGGGCAGCTGTGCGGCCCTTTCGCGACACAAGGCCGCTCTTACAGGGAATCGCGTAGCACGGAAATTTGCCAAGATAGCTGTCGCCCATAGCGCCAGGGAGCGCTCGATCTTAGCCGGGAAGCCTTGCGAAAAAAGAAGAAGCCCCGCCCACGCCGACAGGAGGGGTACGGCACCAACGAGGATGCCGGGACTGGACATGCCAGTCTGCGTGGTCGAGGGCGAGGCCAGATCTGAAGACAGCCCAGGGTTGCGGCAGGGTCCACCGCCAACTGGATTTGATTGGTAAAGGGGGAGAATGGCACGCGCTCCGCCCGTGTTCGCGGCGGTTCAATGCATTGATGAACCCGCTCGTACCAAAGGCCGAGCGCCATCAAGGGCCTGGGTGCGGACAGGGTCGTCGTATGTCTTTACACGCGGCATTGTAGAGCACGTGCGTCCGTTTTTCGGGTATTTCAGCCTTGATCGCTGGCTGATTACGGATTGACAGCCTACCGCCTCCTTGCTAATAATCGCCCACAGTTGTACGACAACGCATAACAAAAACAACAATCAGTGGACGAAATCATGTCGACGCTCATCCCGCTCCATCCACGCCTGTTGCACACCTCTTTTCCCGCGGCCAGCTCACGTACATCCACCGGTACCTAGCCGCCGGCTAGTACGCAGTCACCCCAGGCCCTGACCGGCCCGTAATCTACTCGCCCCTGCCGCAGGCCGCTTGCGCGTGCCCGGTGGACGGGCTGCTACACCCTTCGGGAGCACAACAATAATGAAAATCTGCCAAACCCTTCCCTTCGCCCTGCTCGGCGCCGGGGTCATTGCCGGCCTGCCAGGCACTAGCCTGGCGGCGGGTTTTGTCGAGGACAGCAAGGCCACGCTCGGGCTGCGCAACTTCTACATCAACCGTAATTTCACCAACCCCGCCAACCCGCAAAGCAAAGCCGAGGAGTGGACGCAAAGCTTCATCCTCGATGCCCGTTCGGGATTCACCGAGGGCCCGATCGGGTTCGGCGTGGATGTGCTGGGGCTGTGGTCGGTGAAGCTCGACGGCGGTGGCGGCACCTATGGCACGGCGCTGCTCCCGCGTCATGACGATGGCCGGCCGGCGGATGACTATGGGCGCCTGGCGGTAGCAGGCAAGGCGCGGATTTCCAGGACCGAACTGAAGATCGGCGAGTGGATGCCGGTGCTGCCGATCCTGCGCTCGGACGACGGGCGCTCGCTGCCGCAGACGTTCCGCGGCGGGCAGGTCACCTCCAACGAGATTGCCGGCCTGACCCTGTACGGCGGCCAGTTCCGCGGCAACAGCCCGCGCAATGACGCCAGCATGGAAGACATGAGCTACGGCGGCGGGGTGTCGGACCGCTTCAACTTCGTCGGCGGCGAGTACAAGTTCAACCAGGACCGCACCCTGGTCGGGCTGTGGAACGCTGTGCTGAAGGACGTTTACCAGCAGCAGTACCTGCAACTGAGCCACAGCCAGCCGCTGGGCGACTGGACCCTGGGCGCCAACCTGGGCTACTTCCATGGCGATGATGACGGTTCCAGGCGCGCAGGCGAACTGGATAACAAGACCTACTCGGGAATGTTCTCGGCCAAGTACGGTGGCAACACCTTCTGGGTGGGGTTGCAGAAGGTCGATGGCGATACCTGGATGCGGGTCAATGGCAC
The DNA here is from genome assembly GCF_013179705.1 of Pseudomonas sp. CM25. Classification (NCBI taxonomy): domain Bacteria; kingdom Pseudomonadati; phylum Pseudomonadota; class Gammaproteobacteria; order Pseudomonadales; family Pseudomonadaceae; genus Pseudomonas; species Pseudomonas sp. CM25. The sequence continues at coordinate 2,901 of NZ_JABMCW010000250.1, forward strand.
CAGTGGCGGGACCCTGGCCAACGACAGCTACAACTCCAGCTTCGACAACGCCAACGAGCGTTCGTGGCAGGTGCGGCATGACTTCAACTTCGTCACTGTGGGGGTGCCGGGTTTGACGCTGATGAACCGCTATATCAGCGGCCAGGATGTCCACAGCGGGGTGGTGACCGATGGCAAGGAATGGGTGCGCGAGACCGAGCTTGCCTATGTGATCCAGAGCGGGGCGTTCAAGGATTTGAGCGTGAAGTGGCGTAACTCTTCGATTCGTCGGGATTACAGCAATAACGAGTTTGATGAGAACCGGTTGATTTTCAACTATCCGCTCTCGTTGCTGTAACCGGAAAAACCGTTCTGCCTGTTATGGGGCCGCTCTGCGGCCCATCGCAGCGGTTCGTCGCCACGACAAGCCAGCTCCTACACCGAGCGCGCCGATTTCAAGCTATGTGCAGTACCTGTGGGAGCTGGCTTGCCGGCGATGAGGCCGGCAAAAGCCACACAAGCCTCATTGACAACCACCGGAACCACCGCCAATAATCACAAAAGTCATACGACAACCTACAACAATCAACAACAAGAGCCGGCCATGACCACAACTCCCCTCAATCGCCTGCTGCTCACCGGAGCTGCAGGCGGCCTGGGCAAGGTCCTTCGCGATCGCCTGCAAGGCTACGCCGAGGTCCTGCGCCTTTCCGATATCAGCCCCATGGCGCCCGCTGCCGGGCCGCATGAAGAGGTCGTCACTTGCGACCTGGCCGACAAGGCTGCAGTGCATGCCCTGGTCGAAGGCGTTGATGCCATCATCCACTTCGGTGGCGTATCCACCGAGCATTCCTTCGAAGACATCCTCGGCCCCAACATCTGTGGCGTATTCCACATCTATGAGGCGGCGCGCAAACATGGCGTAAAGCGCATCATCTTCGCCAGCTCCAACCACACCATCGGCTTCTACCGCCAGGACGAGCGCATAGACGCCCACTCCCCGCGCCGTCCCGACAGCTACTACGGGCTGTCCAAGTGCTATGGCGAGGATGTTGCCAGTTTCTACTTCGACCGTTACGGCATCGAGACCGTCAGCATCCGCATCGGCTCGTCGTTCCCACAACCGCAGAACCCGCGCATGCTCTGCACCTGGCTGAGCTATGACGACCTGCTGCAGCTGATCGAGCGAGGCCTGTCTACGCCGGACGTTGGCCACACCGTGGTCTACGGCGCTTCCGACAACCGCACCGTGTGGTGGGACAACCGCCATGCCGCGCACCTGGGCTACGCGCCCAAGGACAGCTCGGAAGCCTTCCGCGCCGCCGTGGAAGCCCAGCCGGCGCCTGCCGCCGATGACCCGAGCATGGTCTATCAGGGCGGCGCTTTCGCCGTGGCCGGCCCGTTCAACTGACCCACTGCGCCAGGAGGCACGGCCATGAACTGCGAACTGATCGTCGACGCCCGCAACGGCACCGGCGAAAGCCCCGTGTGGCACCCAAGCGAACAGGCCCTGTACTGGGTCGATATTCCCGCACGCCAACTGCACCGTTGGCAGGCGGCCGATGGCATGCACCAGGTCTGGCAGGCTGACGAGATGCTCGCCTGTATCGCCCGCAGCGGCGAAGGCTGGGTGGCCGGTATGGAAAGCGGCATATTCCAGCTGCAGGCCAAGGCTGACGGCAGCCTCGACAGCCACCTGCTCAGCAGCGTGCAGCATGCCCAGGCTGGCATGCGCTTCAACGATGGACGCTGTGACCGCCAAGGCCGCTTCTGGGCCGGCAGCATGCTCATGGACATGCCGCAGGGCGCCCACGTTGGCGCGCTGTACCGGCATGATGGCGAAGGCCAGCTGCATCTGCAGCTGGATGGCATGATCGTGCCTAACGGCCTGGCCTTCAGCCCCGATGGCAAACGCATGTACCTGTCCGACTCGCACCCCAACGTGCAGAAGGTCTGGGTGTTCGACTACGACATCGACAGCGGCACGCCGCACGACAAACGGCTGTTCGTCGACATGCGCGGTTACCCCGGCCGGCCCGATGGCGCCGCCATCGACCAGGATGGCTGCTACTGGATCTGCGGCAACGATGCCGGGCAGGTCCATCGCTTTACCCCCGAAGGTCGGCTTGACCGCTCACTCGACGTGCCGGTGAAAAAGCCTGCGATGTGTGCCTTTGGCGGCGCCAACCTGGACACCCTGTACGTCACCTCGATCCGCCCCGCGGGCTCCGACCTCAGCGACCAGCCCCTGGCTGGCGGAGTATTTGCCCTCAACCCTGGCACCAAGGGTGTCGAGGAACCTGCCTACCGGGGCTGAGCCCTTTGCCACACCAACACTTGCACGCCCGAAACCGGATAATAAAAACCACGGAGTTTCATCATGACGTTCAAACGCAAGCTGCTTCTTGCCGCACTCCCCTTCGCCCTCAGCCTGTCCATGCCCGTCTCGGCACTGGACATCAAGTTCGCCGAAATCCACCCGGCCGGCTACCCGACGGTGGTTGCCGAACAGAACATGGGCAAAAAACTCGAACAGGCCAGCAATGGCGACATTACTTTCAAGATGTTCGCCGGTGGCGTGCTGGGCTCGGAAAAGGAAGTGATCGAACAGGCGCAGATCGGTGCCGTGCAGATGACCCGCGTCAGCCTGGGGATCGTCGGCCCGGTGGTGCCGGATGTGAACGTGTTCAACATGCCGTTCGTATTCCGCGACCACGAACACATGCGCAAGATCATCGACGGTGAGATCGGCCAGGAGATCCTCGACAAGATCACCAACTCCGATTTCAACCTGGTCGCCCTGGCCTGGATGGACGGTGGCTCGCGCAGCATCTACACCAAGAAGCCAGTGCGCAGCCTTGAAGACCTCAAGGGCATGAAGATTCGCGTGCAGGGCAACCCGCTGTTCATCGACATGATGAACGCCATGGGCGGCAACGGCATCGCCATGGACACCGGGGAGATCTTCAGCGCGCTGCAGACCGGCGTGATCGATGGCGCCGAGAACAACCCGCCGACGCTGCTCGAGCACAACCACTTCCAGAGTGCCAAGTACTACACCCTGACCGGTCACCTGATCCTGCCGGAGCCGGTAGTAATGTCCAAGACCACGTGGAACAAGCTGAGCCCCGAGCAGCAGGTGCTGGTGAAAAAAGTGGCCCGTGAAGCACAGATGGAAGAACGCGCACTGTGGGACGCCAAGTCCGCCGCCAGCGAAGAGAAGCTCAAGGCCGCCGGCGTGGAATTCATCAGCGTCGACAAGAAGCCGTTCTACGACGCCACCGCCTCGGTACGTGAAAAATACGGCGCGCCGTACGCCGACCTGATGAAGCGCATCGACGCCGTCCAGTAACCCGGTCCCTTCCCGAACGACCTCGGCAGTGCGGCGCCCGCCGCCCTGCCGCTTTGGTGATGCCCATGAAAAACCTTTTCCTGCGTGCGAACGACACGCTCTACCGCGGCTGCATCTGGATCGCCGGCCTGTCGATCCTGGCCATGTCGCTGATCATCCCCTGGGGCATCTTCGCCCGCTACGTGCTCGGCACTGGCGCCAGCTGGCCAGAGCCGGTGGCCATCCTGCTGATGGTGGTGTTCACCTTCGTCGGCGCCGCCGCCAGCTACCGGGCCGGGGCGCACATGGCGGTGGCGATGATCACCGACCGCCTGCCTCCGCTGCCGCAGCAGCTGGCCGCGCTGCTGGTGCAAGTGCTGATGATTCTGGTGTGCGTGTTCATGACCTGGTACGGCACCAAGCTGTGCATCACCACCTGGAATCAGTTTCTGGCATCGCTGCCGGGCGTGCGGGTGGGCATGACCTATGCGCCGATCCCGATCGGTGGTGTGCTGACCCTGGTCTTTGTGCTGGAGAAACTGCTGCTGGGCGACCAGAGCCAGCGCAAGGTGGTGCGCTTCGACCAACTCGAAGAAGAAAGCGAAGGAGCGGCATAAATGGATGCGTTCATTCTGTTGGGCAGTTTCGTCGCCCTCATCCTGCTCGGCATGCCGGTGGCCTATGCCCTGGGCCTGTCGGCACTGATCGGCGCCTGGTGGATCGACATTCCGCTGCAGGCGATGATGATCCAGGTGGCCAGTGGGGTTAACAAGTTCTCGCTGCTGGCCATTCCGTTCTTCGTGCTGGCCGGCGCGATCATGGCCGAAGGCGGCATGTCACGGCGCCTGGTGGCGTTTGCCGGGGTGCTGGTGGGCTTCGTGCGCGGCGGGCTGTCGCTGGTCAACATCATGGCCTCGACCTTTTTCGGTGCGATTTCCGGCTCGTCGGTGGCCGACACCGCGTCGGTGGGTTCGGTGCTGATCCCGGAGATGGAGCGCAAAGGCTACCCCCGAGAGTTCTCCACCGCCGTGACCGTCAGTGGCTCGGTGCAGGCATTGCTGACCCCGCCAAGCCACAACTCGGTACTGTATTCGCTGGCGGCGGGCGGCACGGTGTCGATCGCCTCGCTGTTCATGGCCGGGGTGATGCCAGGCTTGCTGCTGAGTGGGGTGATGATGGGCCTGTGCCTGTTGTTCGCCCGGAAGCGCAACTACCCCAAGGGCGAAGTGATCCCCCTGCGCCAGGCGCTGAAGATCGCCGGCGAGGCGCTATGGGGCCTGATGGCCATGGTCATCATCCTTGGCGGCATTCTGTCGGGCGTATTCACGGCCACCGAATCGGCGGCAGTGGCCGTGGTGTGGTCATTCTTCGTGACCATGTTCGTCTACCGCGACTACAAGTGGCGCGACCTGCCCAAGCTGATGCACCGCACGGTGCGGACCATCTCGATCGTGATGATCCTGATCGGCTTTGCCGCCAGCTTTGGCTACGTGATGACCCTGATGCAGATCCCGTCGAAGATCACCACGGCGTTCCTGACACTGTCGGACAACCGCTACGTGATCCTGATGTGCATCAACTTCATGCTGTTGCTGCTGGGTACGGTGATGGACATGGCACCGCTGATCCTGATCCTCACGCCGATCCTGCTGCCGGTGGTTACCGGTATCGGGGTGGACCCGGTGCAGTTCGGCATGATCATGCTGGTGAACCTGGGGATAGGCTTGATTACACCGCCGGTGGGGGCGGTGCTGTTCGTCGGTTCGGCCGTTGGCAAGGTGAGCATCGAATCGACCGTGAAGGCACTGCTGCCGTTCTACCTGGCGCTGTTCCTGGTACTGATCGCGGTGACCTACATTCCGGCCATTTCGCTATGGCTGCCTAGCGTGGTGTTGTAACTGAAAGCGGGGCCGCTTTGCGGCCCATCGCCGGCGAGCCGGCTCCCACAGGAATTGGGCAGCCGTCCAGCCCTGCGCAGTCTCTGTGGGAGCTGGCTCGCCGGCGATGGGCTGCAAAGCAGCCCCCTACGCGAAACCTGCAAATGGATCCTGCACATGGCTGTCCCCTCCTCTGCTGCAACCCTGTTCCCGCGCAAACTGGCAATCGCCC
>NZ_JABMCW010000251.1:0-8277 GCF_013179705.1 Pseudomonas sp. CM25
CGGTCCACTCACCGCCAAAGCCGAAACCCATCAGGGTACGGGCGATCAGCAATTGTTCGTAGTTTTGCGCAAAGCCGCAAAGGAAGGTGAAAAAGGCGAACCACAGTACCGTCAACTGCAGGGTACGCACCCGGCCGATACGGTCGGAAAGAATGCCTGCCACCCAGCCACCCACGGCCGAGGCGATCAGCGTGCTGGTGTGGATCAACCCGGCCTCGGTGGTGGTGATGCCCCACAGCATGATCAGCGTGGGGATGACGAAGCTGAGCATCTGCGTGTCCATGCCGTCCAGGCCATAGCCGATCTTGCAGCTCCAGAAGGTGCGCCGTTGTTGTGAGTCGATATCGCGATACCAGGCGAATGGCCCGGACGAAGAGGGGGAACTGACCTGCTGCTGCACGCCGGTGGGGTTCATGCTTGCCTCGGCTTGTTGGTATTGTTTTATAGGCGACTTGAGGGTCGCGGCCTGGGCGTCATTGTTCAGAGGCCGTGTCGCCTGCGTCCAACGAGAAAAACCGCCGGTCTGGAACAAGAAAAACTGATCATGAACCTTCGCTTCCTCGAAACCTTCGTCTGGGTCGCCCGGCTCAAGAGCTTCCGCCTGACCGCAGAAAAGCTGTTCACCACCCAGGCCTCGGTGTCCAGCCGCATCGCCGCGCTGGAGGCTGACCTGGGCGTGAAGCTGCTGCTGCGCGATTCCCGCGGCGTCAGCCTGACCCCGGAGGGCGGCAAGGTGCTGGAATATGCCGAGCGCATGCTGGAAACCGCCAAAGCCATGAAGCAGTCGCTGGACAGTGACCGGGCCAAGCTTGGACGCATCCGCATCGGGGTGATGGACACGGTGATCCACACCTGGATGAGCGCGCTGGTGGCCGAGCTGACCGAGCGCTACCCGCAGGTGGAGATCGAACTGGTGGCCGACACTGCGCTGAACCTGCGCGAGCAGCTGCAAAAGGGCTTTCTCGATGTGATCCTGCAGACCGACCTGCTGCGCGAGCAGTCGATCCGCAGCCTGGACCTGGCACGTTACCCGATGGGCTGGGTGGTGGCGGCCGGTTCGCACCAGCACCGCGACTATGCATCGCTGGCCGAGCTTGGCCGTGAGCGCATCATCACCTTCTCGAAGAACTCTCGGCCGCACCAGGAGGTGCTGAGCCTGCTGCAGGGCGCGGGAGCCGAGGCGCCGCGACTGAACTGCGTGAATTCCGTAGCGGCGATTACGCGGCTGCTGCGCGACGGGTTTGGCATTGGTGCGCTGCCGCCGGCGCTGGTGGACGGTGAGCTGGGCCGGGGTGAGCTGGTGTTACTGACGGGGCTGCAACCCCCGCCGAGCCTGGAGCTGGTGGTGGCCTGGCAAACCGGGGTGGCGCTGGTGGATGAGGTGGTCGGGGTCTGCCGGCAGGTGCTGGAGCGGTATGCGCGGGATGTGGGGGGGCGACGGATTGTGTTGGCTTCGTAGCTGTTCGCCGCTAGGTTTTCCGCGCCTGTGAGATCGAGCGCCGCCCGCGCGGCGCATCGCGGATGAATCCGCTCCTTGTTGCAACGTGCCGCACCTGTCAGGCCATGGTTGTCAGTCTTTGGGATCAGATCCAGATCGCATCCCAATGGGGATAGTCACCGATTCTGGTCACCAATCCTGCTCTTAATGGGTTGGCAATGCTGTACCTGGCGGCCTTGACTGCATCTTCTTCCCTGCGCAGAGCGCGGTCGTGATAACCGGCTTGCCAGACGGGGACCGTGAGGGCTCCAGACTTTCGCAAGCAGTGGCTTGACCTCGCTTTGAAGCGACGCATCAGTGTGCTCAGAGTTATTTCTTTCAGCTCGATCAGCCAATGTACATGGTCAGGCATGACAACCCAGGCCAGTGAATGGCAGCTGTTCTCCTGCTCTGCCATGCGCAGATGGCGAATCACGATGCGGGCGCGCTGGAAATTGTCGAACAACGGGTGGCGGTTCTGAGTGACTGTAGTGAGCACAGAGCCTGCCCGGTTCTGAGCACCTACGGCGGCGCAGCAGGCAGCCTTTCGGGCTGAGCATGACGGTCATCCATGAATTGTCGATTCACGTTTCAGCCTAGAATTGCCTGCAATTGGTGCTCGGACGATATGGTTTGCAAATGTGTCCCGAGTTCATGTCATGCGCCAAAGCAGGCGACCATGGCGCAACAGGTTCGGCACGTTGCAACAAATGTAGGAGCGGATTCATCCGCGATGCGCCGCGCGGGCGGCGCTCGATATCCCAAGCACTGTATTGCTCAAGGCGAACGTCAGCGCCAGCTCTCTTTGACCGCCCCACGCCGCCCGCCAAGGATCACCCAGCCAATCCCCAGCAACAGGCTCTCGACCAGGAACGCCAGAACAAACCCTGCACCCATCCCCCAGCCAACCGCCTCGGGCACCAGCAGAATCTGATAGCTGTAGCTATTGAGCGTTTCTTCACGCAACTGCGGGTCGGCCTGCACCAGCACATGCCAGGTCCGCTGTGCCCAGGGCCCTTGCAGCGCCTGCCATTCGTTTTCCAGCAGTTCGTTGCGGATCATCAGGCTTTCGATGCTGTTGGCATCACTGTTGAACACCGGGTCGTCGCTGCTGCGGTAATGCCGCAGCAGCGCCTGCAGGTCGCCGTCGAAGAAGCGTTCGGCGGTCTGGCGGAAGCCATCCAGCGCTTCGCGCGACTCGAACAGGTGCGCTTCGACGCGCTGGCTGTAGTCCTTGACCAACCCCGGGACCTGGATACCGGCCAGCAGGCCGAAGGTGAACAGCAGCAACCGCAGGTAACTTCTGAACATGCAGCGTCCTTAGCTCTGGCCGTGCGCTGTGCACTCGCCGTGCCGCCACAAGGCCCATTGACCCGGCTCGTAGCGCTGCCAGGTCTCGTTCTCGGTCAGGGCCTCGGTGGCGATCACCGTGACCACGTCATTGGGGGTGGTTTCGGTATGGAAATCGACGATCAGGTCGACATCCTTCAACCGCGCTGCGCCAAACGGTGCACGTCGGGTGATGTGCACCAGCTTGGTCGAGCAGAAGCAGAACAGCCAGTCGCCATCGCTGAGCATGCAGTTGAACACGCCCCGGCCACGGTAGCCGGCACAGGCTTCGACCAGCACCGGCAGCAACTGTTCCACCGGTACGGGTTCGGGGAAGGCGCTGCGGATGCGGTTGAGCAGGTCGCAGAAGGCAGCTTCGCTGTCGGTGTCGCCCACCGGCCGGTAGAAGCTGACCTCGCCCTTGAAGTCGCCCAACTGGCCGTTGTGCGCGAAGCACCAGTTGCGGCCCCACATTTCCCGCACGAAGGGGTGGGTGTTGGACAGGCAGACCTTGCCGACGTTGGCCTGGCGGATATGGCCGATGACCACTTGGCTTTTTATCGGGTAACGCTGCACCAGGTTGGCCACTTCCGACTCGCTGCTCGCCGCCGGGTCCTGGAACAGGCGCAGGCCACGGCCTTCGTAGAAGCCGATGCCCCAGCCGTCACGGTGCGGACCGGTACGGCCACCGCGCTGCATCAGCCCGGTGAAACTGAAGACGATGTCGGTCGGGACGTTGGCACTCATGCCCAGCAGTTCGCACATGGCGTGTCTCCGCTTACAGACGGGGCTCGACCCGGCCACCGCCGCGCGGGGCGGCTGGGGGCGGGTTGTCACGGTAACGGTCGTGGCGCTCGGCGGCCAGCGGGGCCTGGGTGCCGAGCTGGTCATCCTCGGCCACCTCGCGCTGGGCGGCGGCTTCGGCCTGGGCGCGGCGCTCGCGGGCGCGCTTTTCCAGCGGCCAGCGCAGCAATACGAAAAGCAGATACAGGCCGAACGCGATCAAACCGTACATGGCGAAGTCGGAAACGGCGCGCCAGGCGTTGTTGCCAACCTTGAAGGCGACATCCAAAGCAGTGATGGCGATGGCCGGGGCGAAGCTTTCCTTCACCGGGTCGACGATGGTCGGGGTCAGCAGCAGCACGGCCAGTACCACCCGCAGCGGTTCGCGCAGCCAGCGCCACATCCAGCCGGTGAGCTTGAAGCCAACCAGCAGGCAGCCCAGGGCGGCGACAGCATAGAGGCCCCAGGCGAGGGTGTAGTCGTTCTCGGTCATGGTGTTCGTGCAAGCCAGGCAAAGAGATGCCTATGATAAACACTTTTCCGGGCGCACACAGTGTTTGCCTGTACCGCAGCGAAGCGGCCGGCACAGGCAACCCCAATCAAGAGATCCTCAATGCCAACCAAGCCCCAACCCCCAATCGCCCACCAGGCCCAGGCCGCCGACCCCTATGCCTGGCTGCAACAGCGCGACACGCCCGAGGTGCTCGCCTACCTGCAGGCCGAAAACGCCTACCAGGAGGCCTGCCTGGCCGAGCAGGCGCCCTTGCGCGAGCAATTGTTCGAAGAAATCAAAGGCCGCATCCTCGAAACCGACCTGTCGCTGCCGGCACCGTGGGGCCCCTACCTGTACTACACCCGCACCACCGCGGGTGACGAGTACCCGCGCCACTACCGCTGCCCGCGCCCGGCCGACGATTCGAACACCGTCGATGAAAGCCGCGAGCAACTGCTGCTCGACCCCAATGCCCTGGCCAACGGCGGCTTCCTGTCGCTGGGCGCGTTCAATGTCAGCCCCGACCATCGCCTGCTGGCCTACAGCCTCGACACCAGTGGCGATGAAATCTACACCCTGTACGTCAAGGACCTGGCCAGCGGCAGCGTCACCACCCTGCCCTTCGACGACTGCGACGGCAGCCTGACCTGGGCCAACGACAGCCAGACACTGTTTTTCGCCGAGCTGGACGACACCCACCGGCCCTGGCGCCTGCGTCGCCACACGCTGGGCAGCGACAACGCCCAAACCGTGTTCGAAGAGCCTGACGGGCGCTTCTTCCTGCACTGCTACCGCACCAGCTCCGAACGCCAGCTGGTCTTGCTGCTGAACAGCAAGACCACCAGCGAGGCCTGGGTGCTGGACGCCGAAACCGCGCAGGCGCCGTTCACCTGCCTGGCGCCGCGGGTCGAAGGCCACGAATACTTCCCCGACCACGGCCAGCTCGATGGCGAGTGGCGCTGGTTCATCCGCACCAACCAGGACGGCATCAACTTCGCCTTGTACCACGCCCAGGTCTCGCCGGTACCACGCCGTGAGCAATGGCAGGTGTTGGTGCCGCACCGCGACGCGATCATGCTCGAAGGCCTCAGCCTGAATGCCGGCGCCCTGACCCTGAGCCTGCGCGAGGGCGGCCTGCCGATCATCGACGTGCGCCCGCAGGGCCTGCCGGCCTACCGCGTCGAGCTACCAGACGCCGCCTACAGCCTGTACGTGCAGGACAGCCTGGAGTTCGCCAGCACGCGCATCCGCCTGCGCTACGAGGCACTCAACCGCCCGGCGCAGGTACGCCAGCTGGAACTCGCCAGCGGCGAGCAGGCTGTGCTCAAGCAAACCCCGGTGCTAGGTGCATTCGATGCCGATGACTATGTCAGCGAGCGCGTGTGGGCCACTGCGGCGGACGGTACCCAGGTGCCGATCAGCCTGGTGCGCCGCCGCCAGGACCTTGGCCAGACCGTGCCGCTTTACCTGTATGGCTACGGTGCCTACGGCGAGAGCCTGGACCCGTGGTTCTCGCATGCCCGCCTGAGCCTGCTGGAACGCGGCGTGGCCTTTGCCATCGCCCATGTGCGCGGCGGCGGCGAACTGGGCGAGGCGTGGTACCGCGCTGGCAAGCAGGAGCACAAGCACAACACCTTCAGCGACTTCATTGCCTGCGCCGAGCACCTGATCGCCGAAGGCGTGACCGCTGCCGAACGCCTGGCCATCAGTGGCGGCAGCGCCGGGGGCCTGCTGATCGGCGCGGTGCTGAACCTGCGTCCCGAGCTGTTCCGTTGTGCGATTGCCGAAGTACCGTTCGTCGACGTGCTCAACACCATGCTCGACCCCGAGCTGCCGCTGACCGTGACCGAGTACGACGAATGGGGCAACCCTCAAGAGCCGCAGGTGTACGAGCGAATCAAGGCCTACGCCCCCTATGAAAACGTGATGGCGCAGGCCTACCCGGCGATGCTGGTGGTGGCGGGTTACAACGACAGCCGCGTGCAGTACTGGGAAGCGGCCAAGTGGGTGGCACGGCTACGCACGCGCAAGACCGACAGCAACCTGCTGCTGCTCAAGACCGAGATGGGCGCCGGGCATGGCGGAATGAGCGGGCGGTATCAGGGGTTGAAGGATGTGGCCCTGGAGTATGCGTTCGTGTTTGGCGAGCTGGGTGTGGCGTAAAATTTACAGTTGAGCCCGTGCGCCGTCCCTGTGGGAGCGGGTTTACCCGCGAAAAAGGCTCCGCGGAGGATGGCACGGGCTTCGCCCGTGTTCGCGGGTGAACCCGCTCCCACAGGGGGCTGGTGTCGACCGGAGTTGTTCAATCATCCTGCCCCGCCGGCTTCGCAGGCTCTGGCCGGATCCCCGGCAATGGCTGGTCCTTCGGCGGCCCGGGCACCGGCATCGGTGGCAACAACGGTGCCCCCGGCTGGCTGTCATAGGCCTTGGGCGGTGTGCTCGGGGTTATCTGCGGGTAAGGCGTGGGCGTTGGCGTACCCGGTGCACCCGGCACCGGCGTGGTCAGCCGGGGGGGTGTACTGGCGGCTTCAGCCAAGGGCAGGCCAGCCACAACCAGCGCGGCGAGGATCGCGTGAAACATCAGCAACCTCCTGTCGGGAACCTTCCTACAGGCTACGCCTAAATCGAAGCTTTCGCCTGTCCGCCTGCCCGGCAAGCGCGCTAGACTCAATGCCATAACCGTCATCTGCCTGATCAGAACAAAGGAAACACCATGAGCGCCACCTCTTCCGCCGCCGCCACCGCGCGCCTGGACCGCATCCTGGCCGATGCCAAGCGCGACAAGGAAATGGGCTACCGCGACAAGGCCCTGAGAATGTACCCGCACGTCTGCGGCCGCTGTGCCCGTGAATTCGCCGGCAAGCGCCTGAGCGAGCTGACCGTGCACCACCGTGACCACAACCACGACAACAACCCGCAGGACGGCTCCAACTGGGAGCTGCTGTGCCTGTACTGCCACGACAACGAGCACTCGCGCTACACCGACCAGCAGTACTTCAGCGATGGCTCGCTCAGCACCCCGAGCATTGCCAAGGCCACCCACAACCCGTTTGCCGCGCTGGCCGGGATGATGAAGAAAGACTGACCATCGATTCGCCCCCCGCTGCTACCGGGCAGCCCGTATAATCGCGCTTTTTTCGCGAAGGGCCCCGGTACGTGGCAAACAAACGATACAGCTGCATCGGCCTGTTCAACCCCAAGTCTGCCGAAAACGTCGGCTCGGTGATGCGCGCCGCTGGCTGCTATGGCGTCAATTCGGTGTTCTATACCGGCAAACGCTACGAACGCGCCCGTGACTTCGTCACCGACACCAAGCGCGTGCACTACGACATTCCCCTGATCGGCATCGACGACCTGCAGCGCATCATCCCGCTGGGGTGCACACCGGTAGCGGTAGAGCTGGTGGAGGGCGCGCGGCCGCTGCCCGAATACACTCACCCGGACCGGGCCATCTATATCTTCGGGCCGGAGGATGGGTCGTTGAGCGAGGATGTGCGGGCGTGGTGTGAAGAGACCATCTATATCCCGACCGAAGGTTGCATGAACCTGGCGGCGACGGTGAATGTGGTGCTGTATGACCGTTTGGCCAAAGGGTTGAATACCCGTTCGGGGCCTAAGTTCAAGTAAAGAAAAAGGGCGCACTTGCAGTGCCTGTACCGGCCTCATCGCCGGCAAGCCAGCTCCCACAGGAAGTGCGCAGGCCGTGAAGACTGCGGGTACCTGTGGGAGCTGGCTTGCCGGCGATGAGGCCCGCACAGCCACCACAAAAGCGGCCAGGTGCTGAGCTCCGTCAGAACAGCACCGGTCTTGCTCGGATCACGAAGCGTTGATCCAGATGGTCTTCAGCTCCGTGTACTGGTCGTGGGCCCAGATCGACTTGTCGCGCCCACCGAAACCAGACTCTTTGTAGCCACCGAACGGCGTGGTGACATCACCTTCGCCGAAGCAGTTGACCGTGACCACGCCCGCGCGGATTTCACGCGACAGGCGCAGCGCATTGCGCAGGCTGCCGGTGTAGGCCGAGGCAGCCAGGCCGTAGACGGTATCGTTGGCCAGTTCGATCGCCTCGTCGATGGTCTCGAAGCTGGTCACGCTCAGCACCGGGCCAAAGATTTCCTCGATGAACAGCTTGTTGTCACGGCCAACGTTGTCGACGATGGTCGGCTGAATGAACACGCCCTGTTCCGCTTCGCCA
>NZ_JABMCW010000252.1:0-8236 GCF_013179705.1 Pseudomonas sp. CM25
GACGAACTGCCGCAGCCGGCAGGCGCCGCCCCGTTCGCATCCCGCCGCCCGGCCAGCGGTCCCGACTTCAACGACACCAGCTGGGCTGATGACCTGGGGGGCTTATGACCGCACAACCGAAACTGCGGCGCGTGACGCAGATCATGGCCACGGCTCGCAACCTGCCTGCCGAAGTCCAGGCCCCGGCCAAGCAGTTGGACCCAGGCACCACCGAAGTGGTCAACGCCCTGTTCAAGGAGCTGCAGGCCATCTTCCCGGCATGGAAGCAGGCCTGGCCGGATGACGAGGCCCTGAAGGCTGCCAAGCGCAGCTGGATCAAGTCTTTCGTCGCCGCGGGCATCAACACGCTCGAGCAGATCCGTTTCGGCATCCAGAAGTGCCGGGCGCTGGGTACCGACTTCGCCCCGAGCAGCGGCAAGTTCATCAAGCTGTGCCAGCCGACCCCGGAAGAGATGGGCATTCCGCCGCTTGCGAGGGCCCTGGCAGAGGCGCTGGATAATTTCCACCCCAGCAGGGCAGGGTCACGCGTTTGGACGCACGCAGCGGTGCGCCACGCGGCCCTGCAGTGCGAGGCGCAGAACCTGGGGTCGATGGAGGTGGAGCGGGCCGAGAAGGTATTCGCCCGGGCCTATGACATCACCATTCGCATGCTGGTCGCCGGCGAGCCACTGGGCGACATCGCCACCGGCATTGGCCACGACAGCCAGAAGAACCTGAGCGAGTTGGCCGACGAGTACGCCACCCAGAAGCAGGCCCGCCTGCTGGAGATCCAGCAGATCCCAGCCAGCGCCGCCGCGTGCCGTGCACACCTGCTGGCCAAATTGAACATCAAGCGCGCCGGGCAGCCGGCCGGGGAGGGCGTATGACTCCGGCCAAGAAGGAAAGCCTCATGCAGGGCCAGACCGGCGTGGCCAAGAAGGTCTACGAGTGCGTGCCGATGAATGAGCCGTGGACCTCATCCCAGGTCATGACCGCCATGCGCAACCTGACCGGCAGCACCCCGGATAACCGGATCGTCTCGGGCTGCCTGATCAGCCTGGTGGATTCGGGACTCATCAAGAAATCGGGGCGCGACCAGTTCCAGCGCATCCCTGTTGAAACCAAGCAGAAGACTCAGGAGCCAGTGATGGCCAAGCCGCAGCCGAAACTCGAAGTAGTTGCCGATCAGAAAGCCCCAGGCACTCCGCTGGAGATGCTGAGCGAACTGGCCGGAGAAATCGCTGGCATGGCCAGCAACCTGAAACGCTTGGCGTCCCGGGTGGAGGATGTCGCCCTGGCCGTCGAGCAGGAGCGCGAATCCAGCGCGAAGTCGATGGAGAAATACCGCCAGCTCAAGACCCTGCTTCAGAGCCTGCAAGGGGAGGAAGCGTGATGAAAGCCTACTTGAAAGCCCTGTTTTTCATTCTGCTCTGTATGGCTTTCGGCGCAGGTATCGGTGAATGGTTTGCCTTTGTCCTGAGGCTGGATCTCGGCCCTGTGAGTGGCTTTTCTCTGGCGATGACGCCGGTAGCCATGCTGGCCGCTATCCCGTTCCGCAAGGCCTTCGCTGCGCGCAAGGAGAAGCACTGATGGACACCAACAAGTTGCGCGACCCGAAATTTCGCCAGGTCGATGTAGGGCGTTTCGGCAAGAAGCCTTTCTCCATCGTTCAAGAGAAGCGCGTATGGGGCATGCAGCCTGTATTGCGCGATGCCGATGGGCATTACCACGGGATCGTCTCTCTGACAGGTGATGCCAAGCAGCGCCGCCAGCAGCGCAGAGAGCTACTTCGCCAAATCAATGCAGGGGTGAAGCCATGACCATCGACAAAGCCGAAATCATCAAGGCGCTAACTGGCAAAGATCAGCCGTACAAATCGCCATTTGCAGAGGGTCTTGAGGCCGCTTTATCCGGCACCCCTTGGACCCAATGCCCTTACACCGGCGCGAATCAGGACTACGAACGCGGTGAATGGCTGCGAGGGCACAGCGCACATGGGAGGTTTGCATGACCATCGACAAAGCAAAGCTGAAGGCGCAGGCCTGGTTCACTGAGGACCATATGACCGACAAGTCTTCGACGACCTACGACCCTACTGTGGCGTGTCGCTGGTACGAAAAGGGCTGGCCGGTGCAACTCCTGTACGGAGCGGAAACAATCAACGAGATACTCATGGAGATCGGTCAGCTTAAGGCCGAGAACGAGGCGCTGCGTAAGGATGCGAAGCGATACCGCTTCCTGCGCAATCAGCACTGGCCCGTGGCTGAGCTCGCTGTGGTTTGCAACCCAAAGGTCTCGGTCAAGCTTGGCCATGACTGCCCTAGCGGTGATCGCCTGGATCAGCAGGTCGATGGCGCGATGATTCGGGGAGCGAGCCATGACTGAGTTCTCCATCCGCAGCAGCCAGGACCTCAACCGCCTATACGGCGCCCTGCACGCAATCGACCTGACCAAGCCCAAGGTGGTGGTCATCAAGGACGAGAAGCGCCCGGACGTCTGCAACCGGAAGATGTGGGCCATGCTCCGCGACGTCTCCCAGCAGGTGGAGTGGTACGGCCGCAAGCTTACCGACGAGGACTGGAAACACATATTCAGTGCGGCGGTGCAGAAGCAGGACGCGGTACCGGGCATCGACGGCGGATTTGTCGTGCTGGGCGTCTCGACCCGCAAGCAGTCGCAGAAGTGGTTCAGCGACCTGTTCGAAGTGATGCATGCCTTCGGTGCCGAGCACGGCGTGCGCTGGACTGAGCCAGATCGGTGGGGAGGGCAGTACTGATGCTAGCCAAGGAGATCAAGCCGAAGAAATGCAAGGCGCCAGGTTGCGGCCAGCACTTCAAGCCGACCATGTCCACGCAGAAGGTGTGCAGCATCGCCTGCGCCAAGGCCATGGCCAAAGATCCGAAGCTGCAGAAGGTTGCGGCCAAGGCCATCACCAAACAGGCCCGCGAGGACCTGCAGGAGCGCCGGGAGAAGCTGAAGACCCGCCGCGAGCATATGGCCGAGGCGCAGGCCGCGTTCAACGCCTACATCCGCGAGCGCGACGCCGGCCTGCCTTGCATCAGCTGCGACTCACTGCCGAGCGACCACGACCTCATCACCGGCAGTCGCTGGGATGCCGGCCATTACCGGTCGGTGGGCGCCTGCCCGGAGCTGCGCTTCGAGCCGCTCAACGTCCACCGCCAGTGCGTGAAGTGCAACCGGAACCTGTCGGGTAACGCGGTCGAGTACCGCATCCGTCTGGTGAAGCGCATCGGCGCCGACCAGGTTGAATGGCTCGAAGGGCCTCATAAGCCCCAGCGCCTGACCATCGAAGACCTGCAGGCCATCAAGGCCATGTACAGGCAGAAGCTCAAAGACCTGAGGAGGGCTGCAGCATGACGCCAGCGTGGGGTTTTTTGATTTTGGCCGCCCTCATGGTGGTGGCCGGCGTGGCGCTGTCCTGGGCCGGCGCAGTGCGCCGCAAGCGCAGCTACGAAGAATTCATTTTGAGAAAGGCCAAGCGGGCAGGGGGTGGACAGTGAACTATCAGAACGTGGTATCGGCAGTGGTCCGCGCCCTGGCGGCGGAAACGATCAACAGCGCTGGCGGTTGCGAGTTCGAGCCGAAGGTTCAGGCAGCCAAGCAGAAAGGCGAGATCGTCGGCAAGGAGGCTGCATTCCTCGTGGACTGCTGGGTATTCGGCCGGCTGCACAAGTCGCTCTCAGCTGAGCACTGGCGTGCGCTGGTGGCGAAGTACTCCACTCACGAGGATCGCAAGCACAACGCAATCCTGGAACTGATGAAGACGATCAAGTCGCCTGCACCTCAGCGCTTCCGTGAGTGCGCCATTTTGACCTGGGCAATCCCTCAGGTAGGAGGGAAGCATGAGCCGGCCGCGATCGAGATGGTGAGCAGGGAGGCCGAAGCTATCGCCAAGAACAAGGCCCTTGTGGATTCGTTCAACGAGAAAGGGTTGAGCGGCATGAGCGATGCGGTGGATCGAAAGCAGACGCTTAAGAGGTCCGCAGCTGTGCTGCCGGCTGCCTGGTACAACATCGACAACTGGGACAATGACGGCAAGCCAGAGTCGACTCGGTACCGTTGGCGCTCGTCCATCCGAAAGACGCTGGACAACCAGGTCAACGAGGCTCTCACTGCCGCTCAGGAGCTTCTCGATGCAGAGGGGTTGATAGAAAGTTGCGCGGCGTAGCAAATAGCCATTGCAATGAGTGAGAAAGTGAGAGAATATTTGCCCATCCTGTCGATCTTGCGCGTTACGGATTGACACACAGAACCCGGCCATTGCGCCGGGTTTTTTATTGCCCGAAATAGGGCCTCAAGAGGCCCTGAATTCCCAAGGACAACCAATGGCCGAACCAACAAGTACCGCCGCTGGCGTCCTGCTGGTGAAGTACGGCGTGATCATTGGCGGCTTCGCAGGAGCGATTCTCTCGCTGACCTTTCTGCGGGGCCTCACCAGGGGCCAGGCAGTCGCGGCCTTCTTCACCGGCTTCGCTTCAGCGATCTTTTGCACCCCGCTCGCCATCACTTACTTCAAGCTCGAGGCAGGCGGAGAAGCCCAATACGGCGTGGCCTTTCTGATAGGCCTTCTGGCAATGAACATCATCCCGGTGCTGAAGTCGCTGGTTGGGTCGTTCGGAGCCAAAGGAGCTACCTGATGAGCTCGACCCTGATTTCAATGCTGATCGGCGCCAATGCCTTCCTGAGCGTGCTGGTGGTGATTGCTGCGTGCGACTACCTGCGCCGGATACGCCCGATGGATTACCCATTGCTGGCTGTCGCGTTCTACCTGGTGGCCATCGGCGCGTTTGGATCGTTCGTCCTTGCCATGAGCGGCCATGTTCCCACCCTGTACGGCGTGATCCTCAAGCTGGGCATTGTCCTGTATGCGGTAGCCCGGCGCGGCCATGTGTTTCAGCCGGGGTAGGGCGCCACAAAATCGAGGTCCGCCGTTTCGTGGCGCATCAGTCAGTGCGCAACAACGGGAACAGTTCTTCGGGATTGCGTGACGCGGCGTTCATTTTGTCGCATTCAGACGCGGCGTCCGACTTGTTGGCAAAGCCGCGCTTAAGGCGCTCCTTTTCTTGGTTGTCGTAGATGTCGAAGCCGCCAGAAGTGGTGGTGGCGTAGAACCGGTTACCAATTTGGAAGGATTCACCTTCGATAGGCACAGCCGGAACGATAACGAATCTTGGTTGCATGTTTCGAGCCTCCCCAGGCAGATACCTAAGTATTAGTTCGATTGCAGAAAGCCAGCAATATGACTCATCGAGACGAATTGATGGCATACCGTGTCACCAGCGCCAGTGGTCATCAGGTTCGCGAGAGGCCAAATGGTTGACCCCCGCGCCACAAAATCGAGATGCGCTGTTTCGTGGCGCGAGGACAGGCAAATGGCATCGGTCACCGTGCGCATCTCTTGCCGCCATAAGTGGTGGCTCAAGTACTACCTGGCCGGCGTCCTCGTCATGGCCAGGCTGACTGGCCGAGAGCCATGCCCTGAGCGCTTCAGCTACTGGGTAGGGCGCGGCATCAAGATCGAGGTTCACCCCGAATGACTACCATCGCCTACAAGGATGGCGTGATCGCCTATGACTCTCGGGTAACCCGGGGCGACCTCATTACCGACGATGACTGCGACAAGTGCATTGAGCGCGACGGCGTGAAGTTCTTCCTGTCCGGCGCCCTCTGTGACTATGACGCGCTGGTGGCTGCCTACTTCGGCACTGCCCCATCGGGGAAGGTCGACGCATCTGCAATCGTCCTTGATGGCGGCAGACTAATGACGGTTGCCGTAGATGACGATACCGGCCTATGGAAGTCGCCAATCAAGCCTGATCGTCCATACGCCATCGGCAGTGGCACGCCATACGCCTTCGCTGCGATGGATATGGGTGCTTCCGCTGAGAAGGCCGTCGAGATGGCGGCAAGGCGAGACACCAGCACCGGCGGCAAGATCAGGGTAATAACCATCAAGGATTTCTGACCCTGCCGCACGACGACTCAGTCGCGGTAGGGCTCGACCCGTTGGCGCGAAACTGGGAACCACAGCCACTCGTCATCTTGGATGGGGGTGGAGAAGTTGCGCTTCACCTCAAACACGTAGTCGGAACCTTTGCTACCGGTCACCGATATGGTGTGGGCGGAAAACCAGCCAGTGAAAGGATACGTATTTAGGCCCAGCCAACCAGCACGCTGAACAACGCCGCTAGACCCGTCAGCGCCGGTGTACAGAGAGCGCTCGCCTGGGTTGAAATGGAAAGGTACTGCGGAAAGCCTAACGTGGCTGTCAGAGCCCTGGTCGATATCAACATCTGCTGTTTCGAAAGCCATGCGTCAGCTCCTGCGTTGAGTGGATCGCTACCAATACCGGCAACCTGCCACCATTTCAAGCATCAGGATTTATTCATGACCTCTAAGCAACCCGACTGGGAGGCGATCGAACGAGCCTTCCGGGCAGAGTGCAGTCAAGCGCACCCTGCCGGCACTCCTCTCTAGAGCTTCCAGATTTCGAACAGTGCTAAGGACCCCAATCCGAGTATCAGCAGGGTGGTGGTGGACCGGATTCGTTTAGTCGCCAAGTACGTCGCGAATAGTCCGAGTGTGGTAATTGCCAGAGTGCTCATTGTGTATCTCCGTTTGGTTTGAGCCCCTAGTGTTCCTGATTTTTTTTTGAGCAAGCCTCAGTTTGCGACGGATTTTCGTCAACTTTCGAATTCCTCTCTTTTTTTATGCTTTTCTCGGCGGTGATCTATGGGGCGGCCAAATCCACCGGAAGATCTGCTTGAGTCGGTCTGGCTTGCTCTGCGGCCAGCGCCTGAAGTCTGGGAGTGGATACAGAGTGAGATCCTCGCCGACACCGGCAGCATCCATAACCCTGAGCATGCTCACCTGATAGACGCCAACATCGGCGTGCTGTGGGCATCGACTGGGTTCGCCAAGCAGGGGCGGGTCGTCCTTGGTCAGGCTGAGCAGCTGATGTTCCGTGCTGGCGGATGGCAGAAGGCCCGGCAAGAGCAGCAGATGCGGCAGTGGTTCGGCGAGGAGCCGACCTACCTCATCACCCTGGCAGCTGACTACTGCTCCCAGTGCAGCGACGCTGAGTTCTGCGCACTGGTCGAACACGAGCTCTACCACATCGCCCAGGCGACTGATGAGTACGGCGCACCCAAGTTCACCCAGGAGGGGCTGCCCAAGCTCTACCTGCGCGGCCATGACGTGGAAGAGTTCGTCGGAGTGGTGAGGCGCTACGGTGCCAGCCAAGACGTACAGCAGCTGATTGACGCTGCAAGCCGGCCGCCTGAGGTGGCCAAGATCAACATTTCGAGGGCCTGCGGAACCTGCCTACTCAAGTCGGCCTGATTGCTGACAGGTCCTGACGGGTGAAATTCACATGGCAGCACTACGAAGTGAGGTCAAAGCCTTCATTGTTCAGGCTCTGGCCTGCTTCGATACACCGTCCCAGGTGGTGGAGGCTGTCAAGAAGGAGTTCGGCCTGGATGTGAGTCGCCAGACCTGCGAAGGGCACGACCCAACCAAGTACGCCGGGCGAGGCCTGGCCAAGCGTTGGGCTGACCTATTCCATGAGTGCCGGGCGCGATTCACCGCCGAGACGGCCGACATTCCCATCGCACATCGTGCCTATCGCCTCCGTGCGCTTGGCAGAATGGCCGAGAAGGCCGAGTCGATGAAGAACATGGCCCTGACTGCCCAGCTACTGGAGCAGGCGGCCAAAGAGGTCGGCGATGTCTACGTGAACCGTCAGACCAAGAACGAGAACCCCCACGACAACGTGCCGCCCACCAGGGTGCAGGTCGACGTGGTGGATGCGAGGAAGCCTGATGCCGTCGCTGAACGTCCCCCAGGCTAATTTCCTCCGGATGGAGAACAAGTTCCGCGGCTTCGTCGCCGGGTTCGGTTCGGGCAAGACTTGGGTAGGCTGCGCTGCGCTGTGCAAGCATGTGTGGGAGTGGCCCCGGATCGACTCCGGCTACTTCGCTCCGACCTACCCGCAGATCCGGGACATCTTCTTCCCGACCATAGAGGAGGTCGCCTTCGACTGGGGCCTGAAGGTCAAGACGAAGGAGAGCGACAAGGAGGTCGAGTTCTACAGTGGCGGCCAGTACCGCAGCACGACCATCTGCCGTTCGATGGAGAAGCCCCAGACCATCGTGGGCTTCAAGATCGGCCACGCCCTGGTCGACGAGCTCGATGTTCTCCCCGCGCTGAAGGCCGAGCACGCCTGGCGCAAGATCAT
>NZ_JABMCW010000253.1:0-8225 GCF_013179705.1 Pseudomonas sp. CM25
CAGATGGACGACCAACACTTGGCAAGCATCACCGACGTGTTGAAGCAGAACCCGGGCATCACCATGTCCCAGGACGGTGGCGAGCGTTTTCACATTTACTCGCGCGGCTCGGAAATCAGCACGTACCAGCTCGATGGCGTGAATACCACACAAGACTACCTGACGCGTAACATGCCCAATACGCTGATGGACATGGCCATGTTCGACCGCATAGAAATCGTCCGCGGCGCCACTGGCCTGATGACGGGTGCCGGCGAACCCAACGGTGTGGTCAACATGGTGCGCAAGCGCCCTACGCGCGAGTTCCAGTCGTATGTGCAGGCCGGTGTCGGCTCATGGGACTACTACCGCACCGAGGCCGATGTCTCCGGCCCGCTGATCGAAAGCGGCAAACTGCGTGGCCGCCTGGTGGCAGCCAAGCAAAGCAACCAGAGCTACATGGACTGGTACAGCCAGGACCGCGACCTGGTGTACGGCGTGCTGGAAGCAGACCTCACCGATACCACGACCGTGCGTTTCGGCATGGATTACCAGACTTACGACGCCAACGGCGCTCCGGGCGTACCGTTGTTCTTCAGCAACGGCCAGCCCACCCATTTCTCTCGTTCCACCAGTTCCGGCCCACGCTGGATGTACGAAGACTACACCACCAAGAACTACTCCTTTGGCCTGGACCAGGAGCTTGGCAATGGCTGGCAGCTGAAAGTGGCCGGCAACTACATGGACGTTGATCGCGACTCGCTGTCGGCGTTCTATCGTACCGGCGCGGGTGTATCCACCCTCGACCAGGCCACTGGCAACGCCTCATTCGATCGCCTGGAGGTGGATGCCCATCAGGTACAACGTGGCGTCAACGTCACCCTGCAGGGCCCGTTCCAGCTCTTCGGCCAGACCCACGAGCTGGTCACCGGGTTCGATTACATGGATTACGAGAACAACCACTTCACCGGTACGGCCGGGGCGGTGGATGCCAACTTCTACAACTGGGGTAACCGCTTGCCGCAGCCTGGCAGTTATTCGCCGCTGCTGGACTATGACCTGTTCATCCGCCAGACCGGTTACTTCATCGCTACCCGGCTCAACTTCACCGATGATCTGCACATGATCCTCGGTGCCCGCACTACCAGTTATCGATCCGACTCCGACCAGGTCGTGTTGACCACAGGCACCGGTAACCCCACCCATTTGCAGGAGCGCGGCGAGGTAACACCTTATGCGGGCCTGATCTACGACTTGACGGACGAACAATCGGTGTATGCCAGCTATACCGATATCTTCAAGCCCCAGACCAGCCGCGACCGAACCGGTAAAGTGCTTGACCCGGTTATCGGGCAAAACTATGAAATGGGCTGGAAAGGTGAGTTCTACAATGGCCGCCTGAATGCCAGCGCTGCGATCTACCTGATCAAGCGTGACAACCTTGCAGAAGAAGACGTAGGTTTCGCTGTCCCCGGCGTACCCAACTCCACCGCCTATCGCGCAGTCAGCGGAGCAGAAACCAAGGGCTTCGACCTTGAATTGTCCGGCGAAGTGGCCCGCGGGCTGGAGCTGCATACTGGCTATAGCCACTCCCGCACGGAGGATGCCAATGGCACCCGCCTGACCACTCAACTGCCGCTGGATACATTCCGCCTGTGGACCACTTACCGCCTGCCGGGCGAGTGGGAGCGCCTGACCGTCGGTGGCGGCGTTAACTGGAACTCCAAGCAGTCAGTGGCCACCCGTTACAACACGCGCATCGCCCAGGAAGACTACGCCGTGACCAGCCTGATGGCCCGCTACAAGATCAGCGAGCACCTGGCCGCCACGCTGAATGTGGAAAACCTGTTCGACAAGAAGTACTACGCGGGCCTGGCCGGCAACTACGGCCACTACGGCGCACCAAGAAACGCGACGCTGAACCTGCGCTACGACTTCTGATCCCCCCAATGAAAAGCGGCGCCTCCCCCTCGGGAAGCGCCGCTTTTTCATGCCCGGCATGCAGGCCGCAAAAAAAGGGCCGCTAATGCGGCTAATGCCAGTCAGTTAAAGCTAATGGGGCTGCTGCGCAGCCCATCGCCGCGGTTCGTCGCCACGACAAGCCAGCTCCCACCCCGACCGCATCAAATTCAAGCCTGCGCCGTACTTGTGGGAGCCTGGCTTACCGGCGATGGGCCCCAAAGCCGCCCCAATTGCTTAACTTGATGGGGCTGCTACGCAGCCCATCGCCGGCAAGCCAGCTCCCACCCCGACCGCATCAAATTCAAGCCATGCGCCGTACTTGTAGGAGCCTGGCTTGCCGGCGATGGGCCGCAAAGCGGCCCCAATTGTTTAACTTGATGGGGCTGCTGCGCAGCCCATCGCCGCGGTTCGTCGCCACGACAAGCCAGCTCCCACCCCGACCGCATCGAACTCAAGCCATGCGCCGTACTTGTGGGAGCCTGGCTTTCCGGCGATGGGCCGCACAGCGGCCCCAATTGCTTAACTGACTGGCATTACGCTAATGCGGCCCCTTCTCACCTCTGCGTGGATTCACAGGGTTTACGGGTTAACGGTGTCTTCCAGCAACAGCCTGGCAATCACGCCCTCGAGCACCTCTGCCTGTTGAAGGATGTCATAGTGCCCGGCATTGATACCGATGTCCTGGCAGCTACCGGCAATACTCCCCGCGTGCGCTGCCTCATCGGCCCACCAGCAAACTGCCGCGGCCTTGGTAGTCGGTAACGGGTTCAACTGGCACGACAGTTCCTTGAGCTTCATGGCCACAACAAAGGTCTGCGCCAGGTCAGCGTTGCCAATTTCGGCGTAAGCCGACTGCACCTTCTGCGCAGCACGGGCGGCTTGAATCACCTGCTCCAAGTCCTCGTTACTGCACCCAGCCGGTACCGCCGGCACAGTCAGCGCGTCAACCGCCCCCCCCAGAACCACCGCCAGGAAGCCGCACAGGTCAGCCGCCCAGTCACTCTCCTGCACATGTTGACCAGCCGAAGGCACAAAGCTGTCCACCAACGCCAGCACCGATACCCGCTGGCCCTGGTTTTCCAGCTCCCGGGCCACCAGCACCGCCAGCGTACCGCCAAGCGACCAACCGGCCAGCTGATATGGGCCTTCGGGTTGTTTCTGCCGGATGTACTGCGCGTAGTCGATGGCCATGGTATCGAGCGAATCGTCCACCCAGGTGGGGTCCAGCAACATCCGGCATTGCAGGCCATACACCGTGCACCGGCCTTCCAGCTGGCGTGCCAACGGCTCGTAATCGAACACAGTGCCAAACCCGGCATGCAGGCAGAACAGCGGCGTACCTGTATTCAGCCGGCTATTGAGCAACAACAGTGGGTCCAGGCTGGTGTCGTTGGGTGCATAGCCAGACAACTCGGCGATGGTCGGCCGGGCAATCACATCACGCAGCTTCAGCTCGATCGGCAGATCTTCGCGAGCCCGTACCTTGGACAACATCTTGAGCACGCGCAGAGAGTCACCACCCAGCTCGAAGAAGTTGTCATCTACCCCGACCTGCTCCACCTCCAGTACCTGCTGCCAGATATCAGCCAGCGCCTGTTCGACGGCATTGCGCGGTGCAACCCACGCCTGGCCTGCGGAAAATTCAGGTGCTGGGAGGCCATTGCGGTCGATCTTGCCATTGGGAGTGAGCGGCAGGGAGGGCATCAGCACCAGTTGCGCTGGCACCATATGATCCGGCAGATCGGCGCGAAGGGCATCGCGTAGCTGCTCGGCGCGGATGTCGGAACTGGCCACTACTACGTAGCCGATCAGTTGCTTGCCTGTGCTGATGTCACGTGCCACCACCACCGCATCGCGCACGCCGGCCAGATTGCGCAGGCGAGCCTCGATTTCGCCAGGCTCGATGCGGAAGCCGCGAATTTTCAGCTGGTTGTCCAGCCGCCCCAAAAAGTCGATAACCCCATCGGCGCGGCGCCGCACCCGGTCACCGGTGCGGTACAGGCGGCCACCGGTGGCGAACGGGTCGGCAACGAATCGCTCGGCTGTGAGCGCCGAGCGTTGATGATACCCACGCGCCACGCCATCACCACCGATGTAAAGCTCGCCGGCCACACCGTCTGGCAAAGGGTTGAGGTTATGGTCCAGCACGTGCAGCGTGCGCTCACCCACCCGCTCACCGATGGGCGCGTAAACTGCCCCGCAAGTCTCTTGCGCAGGCACTTTCCACAGCAGCGGTGTGACTACGGTTTCAGTGGGCCCATAACCATTGGTCAGCCAGCGCGGGCGCAGCGAACGTTTGACCTGCTCGAACAATGCATCGGGTACTGCATCACCACCAAAGCAGTACACCCGCACTGCCGGCGCAGCTTGCTGCTGGCTCTCGGCGAATTCTGCCAACTGTTGCAGATAGGCCGGCGGGAAGCAGGCGATGTCGATGCGCTGGGCATGCAAGGTCTGCCAGGTTTCTTCGGCTGTCCACAGCCTGTTGTCGCGCACTACCAGACAACCGCCCGAGGACAATGTCGACAGCCAACGCTCCTGAGCACCGTCAAAGGCAAACGACATGAACAGCAACTCGCGGGTTTGCCCGTCCATTTCATACAATCTGGCGATTGCCTGGCAATGCATGCGGATCTGCCCGTGGCTCACCGCCACGCCTTTAGGCTTGCCTGTCGAGCCGGAGGTGTAGATCAGGTAGGCCAGGTTGTCGGCACATGCCAGCGCTTGAGGTGCATCTGCTGGCAGGTGCTCCAGTTCCTGCCGGTCGAGTTCGACGCACTGGGCAACCTGGGCAAAGCGCTGGCGCAAGCCACTGCTGGTGACCAGCAGGTGCATGGCGGAGTCTTCGACGATCCACTGCAGGCGCTCCTGTGGATAGTCGATATCCAGTGGTACGTACGCGGCGCCGGTCTTCATGACTGCCAGGAATGCCACGATCACTTCAACCGACCGCTCCAGGGCTATGCCGACGCAGGTTTCCGGGCATGCGCCCTGCGCAATAAGCTGGTGGGCAAGGCGGTTGGCACGCGCGTCCAGTTGGGCGTAGGTCAACTGCTGGGCACCACAGATTACCGCCAAGGCTTCGCCGCGCTCACGGGCATGCAGGGCAATGCACTCGGCAAGCAACGGCTGCTCGCCCTGCGGGGCCGCCAGCCGGTTGCGAAGGTCGGCGTGCTGCACCTGTGAAGGGGTCAGCATACCCAAGCTGCCGAGCGTGGCCTGCGGGTTGCCCAGCATGGCGGTCAGCAGGCTTTCGAAGCTGCCGCGCAAGCACTCGGCGGCGGCTTCGGTGAGGCGGTTGCGCAGGTAAAGGAACTCTACCGAGAAGGTTTCGCCCAACTGCACGGCCAGGTCCATGGCGTAGTTGGTGACGTCACGGTTGCGCACCTCGCCAAAGCGAAGCGTACCGCCCCCACCTTCGCGCAGGCGCTCGTCAACCGGGTAATTTTCAAATACCACGATGCTGTCGAACAGCGCTTGCCCAGGCCGCCCCGCCCAACGTTGCACATCGGCCAGCGCCGCGTGCTCATGGTCCCGCAACTCCAGGTTGTAGTGCTGCAACTGGTGCAACCAGTCGCTGACAATATGCTCGGGTTGTGGCGCCTGTACCACCGGCAACGTGTTGATGAACAACCCCAGCATCTCGTCCGCACCCGCCAGGCTGGTGGGGCGCCCGGCCACGGTGGCGCCGAAGCACACGGTGTCCTGGCCGGTGTAGCGTTGCAGCAGCAACAGCCAGGTTGCCTGTACCAGGGTATTTGGCGTGACGCGCAGGCGCCGAGCCTGGTCTCGCAGCTGTTGCGTACGCTGCGCATCCCAGCGCAGGTACAGCGCATCATGCCCGACAAGCTTGCCGTCCGCCTGTGGCGCAACACTCTCGGCCAACAGCGTCGGGTCCTCCAGCGCTCGCAGTTTTGCGCTCCAGAACTGCTCCAGCTTGCCGACAGGTTGCTCACCCAGCCAGCGGATGTAGTCACCGAAACGTCCCCCCACATGACTGACGGAGCGGCCGTGATAAACCTGCAGCACTTCACCTAGCAAGCGCGAATTGCTCCAGCCGTCCATCAGGATGTGATGACGTGACCAGACCAGGTGCAGGCGTTGTTCATCCAGCTGGACCAAGGTCAACCGCATCAACGGCGCGCAGGTCAGATCGAAGCCCTCGGCAGCGTCCTCGGCAGCCAGTGCCTGCAGTGTATCGCTGGCCACCTTGCGCCCCCGCCAGTCCATCACGCGCAGTGGCAGGCTGGCCTGACGCTGCACCACCTGCTGTGGCTCGGCCCATTGCGCTGACGACAGGAATGCCGTGCGCAGGATGTCATGGCTGGCAATCACCTGGTTCCAGGCAGCGACGAAGCGATCAATGTCCAGGCCGTGCACATCGACAGATGTCTGGTTGATGTACAGCGCAGCTTCCGACTCCTGCAGGGTGTAGAACAACATGCCCTGTTGCATCGGCGACAGCGGGTAGATGTCGGCAATTTGCGCAGCAGGTACTGGCAGGCGGTCCAGTTGCGCCTGATCGAGGCTGGCCAGCGGGAAGTCCGATGGCGTGAGGCCTCGGGTATCCTCTTGGCAGCAGTGTTCGATCACCGCCTTGAGTTCTTCGGCATACGCATCAGCCAGGTGCTGGATGGTCGCGGCGTCGAAGACCTTACGGCTGAACGTCCAGCCCAGCATCAGCTCACCGCCGTAGACCTGGCCATTGAGCGCCAGCAAGCCGCTCAAGGGCGCGTTTTCATCCTGGTTCGGCCCGGCGTGCTCCTTGGCCGGTTTGAACAAGCTGGCCTGCTGGTCGAAGCTGCCATCGAACTGCCCCAAATAGTTGAAGATGATCGTGCCCTGGGCCAGAGCCGCCAGCGTTTCCTGCGCTTCGGCGCTGCCCAGGTAACGCAGCACGCCATAACCAAGCCCCTTGTTGGGCACCGCGCGCAGCTGCTCCTTGATGCTCTTGATCGAGCCCGCCAACTCAGGCTGCGGGCTCAACCTGACCGGATACATGCTGGTGAACCAACCCACAGTGCGGCTCAGGTCGATGCCGTCGAACAGGTCTTCGCGGCCATGGCCTTCAAGCCGCACCAGTACTTGCGGCTGCTCGGTCCAGCGGCTCACGACACGGGCCAGTGCCGTCAAAAGCAGGTCGTTGATCTGTGTGCGGTAGGCAGCCGGCGCCTGTTGCAATAGCTTGCGGGTCCAGGCCGAATCCAGCCGGGTGCTGACCGACGCCGCGTGTTTCTGCCGGTTTTCGCCGTGAGGGTAATCACACGGCAAGACATCGCTGCTGCCTTGCAGTTGATCGCGCCAGAAGTGCAGCTCACGCTGCAGCGCCGGGTCGCCGGCATATGCCTGCAGCTGTTCGGCCCAGGCCTTGAACGCGCTGGTTTTTGCCGGCAACTTCACGGGCTGCCCCAGGGCATGCGCCTGATAGGCCTGCTGCAGGTCTTCGAGCAGAACACGCCAGGACACGCCATCCACCACCAGATGGTGAATGACCAGTAACAACCGCTGGCTGCCGTCTGCGAGCGTGGCCAACACGGCGCGCAGCAATGGCCCCTGTGCCAGGTTCAAACTGCGCTGGGCCTGGTCAGCCAGATGGGCCAGGTCTTCCGCATCGGCGCATGCGCGTACCCACAGCAGCTCGGCCGATGTCGGCGCGCCAATCGAGGCGTGCCAATGCTCGTCCTGGTGCCAGGCATTGAGCCGCAACAGGTCGTGATGTGCATGCAGGTTGGCCAGTGCAGCGCTCAACAAGCGCGCATCCAGTGCTTCACCAGGTTCAAGCAGCAACGACTGGTTCCAGTGGTCACGTGCCTCAAGCGCCTGCTCGAAGAACCAGCGCTGCACCGGAATCAGTGGTAGAGGCCCGCTGACCTCGCCCTGCTCCAGCTCCCGTGTTTCGCTGCGCCGGGCAACCGCGGCCAGGCCTTGCACGGTCTGATGCTGCAACAACTCCTTGGGTGTGAAGCGTATGTCTGCCTGGCGTGCTCGGCTGACCACCTGCAACGAGATGATCGAATCGCCACCCAGCTCGAAGAAGTTGTCGTCAAGACCCACCCTGTCCAGCTTCAGCACATCTGCCCAGATCGCCGCAATCTGCTGCTCCAGCTCGGTTTGCGGGGCGATGTATTCACCCTGCAACTGGCTGGCATCCGGCTGTGGCAGGGCCTTGCGGTCCAGCTTGCCATTTGGCGTCACCGGCAGTTGGTCGAGCAGCAGCAGGTGCGCCGGGACCATGTAGTCCGGCAAGCCTGCCTTCAGCGCTTCGCGCAGGCTGTCGCGCAAGG
>NZ_JABMCW010000254.1:0-8179 GCF_013179705.1 Pseudomonas sp. CM25
GCCTGAGGTTGATGGTATCCGTGTGGGAGCGGGTTTACCCGCGAAGAGGCCGGCACAGACTGAACATTCTCCCAACCCCAAGGTCAGTTATTCAGGCATCACACACCTTGTGGTATTTGATGGAGAGGGCTCGTTCAATGAAAGAGTGGGAAGTCATCTTTGCCGACCAGAAAGGCGAACCGTCCAGGTTGCTGCTGCATGCCGAGCATATCCCCAGCGAAGAGGACGCCGCGCGGGCGATCCGTTCGCACCTGTTCCCGGTGATGGACGAGCTTGACCTCAACGACTTCCAGGACCGCGCCATTTCCCCCACTGCACGCTGGCTCAAGGAACAGAGCGGCGTCACCATCACCAGCATCCACGAAGCGCCCTGAACCACACGTTTGCGTGGTGCCGTTGCAGGCACTACGCTGGTGGAAGGTGCCTGCCTATTCTGCGGGTTGGTGCCTTTTCTATTCGCGTCTTGCATCAGCTCGAACTGCGCGGCCACTGCCGGCAGGTGCGTAGTGCACGGAAAGTCTATCCATTGCTTTATTCAGGAGGACGATTCATGAGCAGCCAGAACGACGATATCAGCAGCAACGTCCTGCGCCAGATGAAAGCAGGCGGTTTCGACTTCACCCGGATCCACCCCATCGAGTTCTATGCCGTATTCCCCGACGAAGCAGGGGCCCGCCGTGCGGCCGGGCAGTTTCGCGGTGAATCCCTCAATGCCCAGGTAACCGAAATGGGCGACGGTGCCTGGCACCTGGAGCTGAGCAAGGTCATGTACGCCACGTATGGCGGGATTGGCGATTTCGAGGAGGCCTTCGAGCAGCTGGTGACACCTTATGGTGGTGAAGTGGAAGGCTGGGGCGTCAAGCACGAACGGCTGACTGCCTGACGGTCCGTAGTGGCTTTTTCGCAAACTTGCCCACGCCCACAGATATTCACAAGGCCTGAAACCTGTGCGATCCCTGTGGGAGCGGGCATGCCCGCGAATGGCCAGGCACCGCAGTCAAGGCCTGCGCCCGGCCATATGCCCCAGATAGGCCAGCAGCGCATCCAGCTCCTGCTCACTCAACACGCTTTCGGCAAACCCCGGCATCTTCGCCTGCGGCCAGCGGCGCAGGCTCTGCGGGTCACGTATCAGCTTGCGCAGGTAAGCAGGCTGGAAATACTCGGTCGGGTTGTGCGGCACGTTCAAATCCGGCCCTAGCTGCGCATCTCCCGCGCCGTTAAGCGTATGGCACGCCAGGCAGTTCTGCTGGAACAACGCAAACCCCTGGCGCACCGCGCTGTCGCCAGGCAGCGTCGGGTCGGGCAGCAGCGCCGGAAAACGCTGCGCCACCGGCGACAGCTGGCGCAGGGTGGAAATCTGGAACGGCCACTGTTCCGGGCGTATGCCGCTGGCCTGCGGCGCCGTCCACACCAGGTAGAACGGCCCGGCGCTCGGCTTGCCCTTGCTCAGTGGCGGCCAAGGCTTGCTCGGGTCTTCCACGGCCAGCCAGGCCCGTGCAGGCCCTTGCTGCAGCAGCGGCGCAGCAGGCATTTCGGCGGCAAAGCCATCCAGCGCTACTGCTTGCAGGTGGTCGCTGGCGTTCACACCCTCCAGCAGTGCGGCCAGCGGCACCGCCCGATAGTGCATGGGGCGTTTATAGGACACGTCCTGTTCGATGCTGATTTCACGCGCCTGCGGGTGGCCGAGCAGTTCGGCGCTGCTCCACTCGCGCGTGCTGGCGCCCAGCGCCAGGTGCAGCTGCGCCGCCGACAGTGGCAGGCTCAGCAGCATCATCAACAGGGCAAGGCAGCGGCGCATGGGCAATCTCCGACCATCAAGGCCAGCAGATTACCTGTGCACTGCCCGTTGGCGCCACCGCCGCAGTCAGCCGAACAAACGTGTCAGGTTCGGCAAGATCAACAGCAAAGTCGTGGCGAAAAGAATGAGCCCAGCTTGGCGAATTTTCGATTGTCTGAACATGGCGGACCGCCTTCTTGTTGTTATTCCTGAATACCCGTTGGCTTCCCTGTCGTACTGCGGGTCGATCGCAGTGGCGTCGATGGCGCCTGAACTGCCTGCCTCTTGTAAGTGCATATACATCCAACAGTAGGGTGTGTGTCAGGCATGTTTGAGAACCCTTTGTTCTAACCGTATACCCGCACGATTCCGTGTGGCTATGAGGCCTTGTGCCAGCCGGCTGGCATGCTCTGACTAGACACTGGCGCAACTGCTGGCGACATACCGACAAAATGTGACCGTTCGTCAGTGCAGCCTACTTGCTTGTACGTGCCTTTCGCGTCAGTCTCTACAGCAGATTCCCACTCATGTCGTTCAGGACTATTCCTATGTCGTTACGCATCTGCATCCTTGAGACCGATGTCCTGCGTCCGGAGTTGACCGCGCAGTATCAGGGCTACGGCAGGATGTTCGAGCAGCTCTTTTCGCGTCAGCCGATCGCCGCCGAATTTTGTGTCTACAACGTGATGCACGGCGACTACCCCGCCGACAATGAAGTGTTCGATGCCTACCTTGTGACGGGCAGCAAGGCCGATTCGTTCGGAACCGATG
Organism: Pseudomonas sp. CM25; assembly: GCF_013179705.1. Lineage (NCBI taxonomy): Bacteria > Pseudomonadati > Pseudomonadota > Gammaproteobacteria > Pseudomonadales > Pseudomonadaceae > Pseudomonas > Pseudomonas sp. CM25. Next base: position 2,549 of record NZ_JABMCW010000254.1, read on the forward strand.
CCTGGATCCAGACCCTCAAGGCGTATCTGCTGAAACTGTACGAGCGTGGCGAGAAATTGCTGGGTGTGTGCTTCGGCCATCAGTTGCTGGCGTTGACCCTGGGCGGCAAGGCCGAGCGCGCCGAGAAAGGCTGGGGCGTGGGCATCCACCGCTACACGCTGGCGGCCCATGCGCCGTGGATGGACCCGGAAGTGTCCGAGCTGACGTTGCTGATCAGCCATCAGGACCAGGTGACCCAGTTGCCTGAGGGCGCCACGGTAATTGCGTCCAGCGATTTCTGCCCGAATGCGGCGTACCACATTCGCGACCAGGTGCTGTGCTTCCAGGGCCACCCGGAGTTCGTCCACGACTACTCCCGCGCGCTGCTCGATGCGCGCCAGGCGTACCTGGGCGACGAGGTGTACCACAAGGCAGTGGCCAGCCTGGCCACCGAACACCAGGGCGACCTGGTGGGCGAATGGATGTTGCGGTTTATCCAGCAGCCGGCCAGCAACCACGACGCCGCCTGATGGCCGGGGCCGCTTGGCGGCCCATCGCTGGCAAGCCAGGCTCCCACAGACCGCACCAAATTCAAGCCATGCGCCGTACTTGTAGGAGCCTGGCTTGTCGTGGCGACGAACCGCGGCGATGGGCTGCGCAGCAGCCCCATTAACCTTGACTGACTTGCATAGGGTCCGGGCTCTCTTACAGCCAGCCAGACCGCTTGAAGCTGGCATACAACCCTGTGCACCCCGCCACAATCACCCCCAGCACCACGAAATACCCGTAATGCCAGCCCAGCTCGGGCATGTTCTGGAAGTTCATCCCGTAAATCCCGGCAATGGCCGTGGGGAACGCCAGGATCGCCGCCCAGGCCGCGAACTTGCGTTGCACGATGCTTTGCCGTGACGATTCCAGCAGCATGCCGATCTCGATGGTCTGGCTGGCGATGTCGCGGATGCCGGCCAGGTCTTCCATTTGCCGCGTCACGTGGATCTGCACGTCGCGAAAGTACGGGCGCATGTTCTTGTCGATGAACGGGAAGCTCAGCCGCTGCAGCTCTTCGCTCACTTCCACCATCGGCGCCACGTAGCGGCGCAGGCGCAGGATGTCGCGGCGCAGGCTGTGCAAGCGGCGGATGTCCTCGTCTTGCAGCGAACCGCCGAGCACGCTTTGCTCCAGTTCTTCGATCTCGCCATGAATGGCCTCGCTGACCGGCTGGTAGTTCTCGGTCACGAAGTCGAGCAGGGCGTACAGCACGAAATCTTCACCGTGCTCCAGCAGCAATGGCCGCGCCTCGCAGCGCTGGCGCACCAAAGCATAGGATTTGGAGTGGCCGTTGCGGCAGGTGATGATGTAGCCGTTGCCGGCGAAGATGTGGGTTTCGATGAACTCCAGCTTGCCCTCGTGGCGCACCGGCGAATACGTAACGATGAACAGGGCATCGCCGAAGGTTTCCAGCTTGGGCCGGCTGTGTTTTTCCAGGGCATCCTCGATGGCCAGTTCATGCAGGTTGAACTGGCGCTGCAGGTTGGCCAGCTCCTCGGCGTTGGGTTCTTCCAGGCCGATCCACACGAAGTGCCCCGGCTTGCGCGCCCATTCGCTGCCTTCGTCGATGCTGATGTTGGTGACCTTTCTGCCGGCGCTGTACACCGCTGATGCCACGACTCGCCCCATGGTTGTGCGCTTCCCCGATTGAACACGGGTTACAGCTTGGGCCGTAGCCGGCGCGAGGGCAACCTGCACGGGCGCCGATTTAGCCTTCGGCCAATTCCGCTTCCATGCGGTCAATGCACTGCTGCATCTGCGCCCGGCACTGTTCGATCAGCACCGGCAGGTCCCGCACCGTCATGCCTGCCGTGGCAATCGGCGGCAGCGAGCGCACGATCACCGTACGCTGGCGCCAGCTGTTCAGGTTCAGTCGCCCGGCATAGCGGCTGACGCACACCGGCACGATCGGCACGCCGGCCTCGATGGCCATGTGAAACGCGCCTTTCTTGAAGGCCAGCAGGTGCTCGCCAGGGTTGCGCGTGCCTTCCGGGAAAATCCAGATGGAGGTGTCAGCCTGCAGCACGCGGGTGGTCTTGTGCATGGCCTTGCGCGCCTGGTAGGCATTGTTGCGATCGATCAGCACGTTGCCGCCCAGCCAGAACAACTGGCCGAACAGCGGGATCCAGCCCAGGCTTTTCTTGCCGATGGCCACAGTACGTTTTGGCACTGCCTGGCCGAGCACGAACAGGTCGAAGTTGGACTGGTGGTTGGCGACGATCACGCAGCCGGGCGGCTGGTCCCACAGCGGGCCTACCTCGGCTTTGACCCTGATGCGCATCAGCCAGGTAGCCGGCAGGCTGTAGAGGTGGGCGAACAGGCGGCTGTTGTCGGGGTTGAAGGGGCGGCACAGGCCAATGACCAGGCCGACGGCGCCGACGACAAGAAAATGCAGCGCCAGCAGGAGCATGCGCAACGAGTAAAGCATGGTACGACTCACACCAGACAGTCGCGGGGGAGTGTACGGGTGTGCACTGGTTGGGGCAAACCTTGGTGTAAGTCTGTTCCGGCCCTTTCGCGGGTAAACCCGCTCCTACAACGGGCATTCATACCTGTGTGGGAGCGGGTTTACCCGCGAAGAGGCCCGCAAGGTCAGCCCATATGCTGCTGATCCCGCTCGATCGCTTGGTCCAGCGCATCCAGCAGCCCCTTGCGCACTTTCAGCTTGGTGTTCTTGTGCGCCAGCATGTTCAGCTTTTTCAGTTCACGCGCCGCTGCCAGTGCCGCATCGTGCAACTGCTCGGCCGGCACCACCTTGTCGAGGAAGCCGGCATCCACCGCGCCTTGCGGGTCGAATACCTCGGCATTGATCACCGAGCGGTGGAAAGCCGAGCGGCGCAGGCGGTCGCGGGCCAGTTCGATGCCGGCATGGTGCATGGTCATGCCGATCTGCACTTCGTTCAGACAGACCTTGTACGGCCCTTCGACGCCGATGCGGTAGTCGGCCGACAACAGCAGGAAGGCCCCTTTGGCCACGGCGTTGCCCGGGCAGGCGACCACCACCGGGAACGGGTGCGACAGCAGGCGGCGGGCGAGGGTGGAGCCGGCAGTGACCAGGCTGATTGCCTCTTTTGGCCCGCTGGTCATCACCTTGAGGTCGTAACCGCCCGAGAGAATGCCCGGCTGGCCGGTGATGATCACCACCGCACGCTCTTCGGTGGCGCGGTCGAGCGCGGCGTTGAAGGCGGTGATGACATCCGGCGAAATGGCGTTGACCTTGCCGTTGTTCAGGGTCAGGGTGGCGATGCCGTCTTCGGCGTGGTAGGTAATCAGCTCGCTCATGGCAGAGTCCTTTTGTTGGCGTGGCGACGACGTTACCCAGCGCCAGGGGCAAGGTAAAGCAGCAAGGCTGACTGGTCGGTCAGCGCTCAGCGTGGCTCAAGTGCAAATACATGAAAAATTTGAAAAAAATGCTTGCCAAAGGGAATGTCTTTCACTAAATTAGCGCACCTCGACAGGCCGCAGGGCTTGAAGAGAAACGGTGAAGTGTCCGAGTGGTCGAAGGAGCACGCCTGGAAAGTGTGTATACGAGAAATCGTATCAAGGGTTCAAATCCCTTCTTCACCGCCACATTCTACGAAAAGCCCCCGCGTTGAAAAGCTCGGGGGCTTTTTGTTTCTGCTACTTTTTTGGGGCCGCTTTGCGGCCCCAACCCGCTAGAAGCTGACCGAAGCCGACAGCCGGGCAGTACGCGGCGCACCCTGGAACAGGTAGTTGTCCCCCAGGTAATCCCCCACATCGCGCCAGTAGCGTTTGTCGAACACGTTATCCACGGTCAGCCGCAGCACCGTGTCATACCCGCCTACCTGCGTACGGTAGCGGCTACCCACATCGAACACGGTATACCCGCCCACCTGCACATTGCCCGCCTGGCTCGCATACTTGCTGGCGCTGTAGCGCGCCCCACCCAGCAGCGCCAGCCCCGGCACCGGCAGGCTGTACTCCGCGTGCAGCGCAGCGCGGAACCTGGGCACATTGATCGCCTGATGGCCTTCGTAGGCATCGGTGTCGCTGTTCTGCACCCGTGCACGAATGGCCGCCGCGCTGGCCTGCACCTGCAGGTTCGACGTTACCCAGCCGCTGGCGCCAAGCTCCAGGCCGGTGTTTTTCTGCCGGCCTTGCTGCACGTAGGTGAAGTTGCCGGCACCGTCCGGGCGCGCGTACTGGTAGGCCTGGCGGATCTGGAACAGCGCGGCGCTGAGGCTCAGGCCCTGCCAGTCGTGCTTGAGGCCCAGCTCGAGCTGATGCGAGGTGGTCGGCGCGAGAATTTCGGCGGCATTGCTGGCAAACCAGGGCGCAGTCCCACCGGCTGACAGGCCCTTGGAATAGCTGGCATAGACGGTGGTGTTCGGCTGCGGCTTGTAGATCAGCGCAGCATTGGGCAGCAGCTCGTACTGGCGGGTATGGCGCCCGGCAACACCGGTCTCGTCCCAGGTCTTTTCATCCAGGCGCACTTCGCGAGCGCCCAGTACGGTCTGCCATTGCTCGTTGAAACTGATGCGGTCGCTGATGAACAGGCCGTACTGGCGGCTGTCCAGGCGCCGTTCGCTGGCGCCGATCGGCTTGTCGGACGGGGCGAAGGCGGGGGCGCCACTGTAGATATTGCCGCTACCGAGCCACTCGTTGTAGTAGGGGCGCTGGTCCAGCGTGCGCCGCTGCGCGCTGGTACCCAGGGTCAGTTCATGGCCCACGCCCAGCGCCTCGAAGCGCCCGGCGAGCATGGCCTGTGCCTCATCGGTGCGGCGGGTGTCGTCGGGGCTGCGGAAGTCGTAGATGTCGTAGTCGCCATTGCTGGCGAAGAACGCGCCTTCGCTCGAGCCCCAGGCAAACGCGCTGTAGTCATCGATCACCACCTTGCTGCGCGAGGCGCTCAAGGTGCCGGTCCAGGCCTCGTTGAAGCGGTACTCGAAGCGCCCGCCCAGGTTCAGCGAGTCGTTCTGCACGGGTTTTGCCCACTGCTGGTAGGCCAGGCGGTCATCCGGGTCGATGCCGTGGGGCACTTCGGTGCCGCCCAGCAGCTGGTAGCCGGGCACCGAGCGTTGTTCGCGGTGCTGGTATTCGGCATCCAGTTGCAAGGTGGCATCCGGGCTTATCTGCCAGTCGAAGGCCAGCGAGGCGAAGTCGCGCTTGCCATCGGCGTGGTCGACGTAAGAGCGGATGTCCTCATGGGCCAGGTTGGCGCGCAGGCCAAACTGCTTTTCGCTGCCGAACCAGCCGCCCAGGTCGGTGGCCAGGTAGCGCTCGCCTTGTTCGTTGGTCGACACGGTGACGCTGCGCACGTCTTCGGCACGCTTGGTCACGTAGTTGATCAGGCCGCCGGGCTCCGACACGCCGCTCTGCAGGCCGGACAGGCCTTTGAGCAGCTCCACCTGCTGTTTGTTTTCCAGGGCCACGTTCTGCTCGCCGGCGATGGTCTGACCGTTGATGCGGTAGCTGCTGGCGGCGTTCAGTTCGAAGCCGCGCACGTTGAAGTTTTCGTAGTAGCCGATGGGCGCATAGCTTTCGCCCACCGAGGCGTCGCTTTGCAGCACTTCGCTGAGCTTGCGCACCTGACGGTCTTCCAGCAATTGCTGGCTGAACACGTTGACCGAGGCGGGGGTGTCG
>NZ_JABMCW010000255.1:0-8130 GCF_013179705.1 Pseudomonas sp. CM25
TGGAAAAGTGCGATGAATCAATTTGCGATTCTGTACGGAGATCGGTTCATCAGGCCAACCTGGTGAAATCAAGGCCTGCCGGGCGGCAGGCCATTACCGGCCCGCACACAAAAAACCTGACACTCCCCGTGGGGCCGCTTTGCGGCCCCGGCAATCTCAGCCTCGAGCAAGCTGCCGGCGCAATTCAGCCAACACCGGCGCCGTATCCGGCCGCACCCCACGCCAGATAAAGAACGCCTCAGCCGCCTGCTCGGCCAGCATCCCCAACCCATCCAGCACCTTGGCCGCACCCAGGTTCGCAGCCCACTGGCAAAACGGTGTCGGCTGCTTGCCATACATCATGTCGTAGCAGACCGTTCGCCCCGCCTCGACCAGGCTGTCGGCAATCGGCGGCATCTCGCCTGCCAGGCTCGCCGAAGTGGCATTGATGATCACGTCCACCGGCTCCTGCAACCAGGCAAACCCGCTGGCCACCACTGGCCCCAGCTCGTCGAACTCGCGCGCCAGCTGCTCGGCCTTTTCCACGGTACGGTTGGCGATCACCAGCGATTGCGGGTTGTGCGCCAGAATTGGCTCCAGCACGCCCCGCACAGCACCACCGGCCCCGAGAATGAGAATGCGTTTGCCCGCCAGCTCGACCCCGGCATTGACGGTGAGGTCGCGCACCAGGCCTGCACCGTCGGTGTTGTCACCCTGCAAGGTACCGTTGGCCAGTTTGCTCAGGGTGTTCACCGCGCCAGCGCGCTGGGCACGCGGGGTCAGGCTGTCGCACAGGCGGTAGGCCTCTTCCTTGAACGGCACGGTGACGTTGCCGCCACTGCCTTGCTTGAAGAAACCACGCGCGCAGTCGCTGAACTCGTCCAGCGGCGCCAGCAACGTGGCGTATTCCAGGTCCTGGCCGGTCTGCTCGGCGAACAGGCGATGGATCAGCGGCGACTTGCTATGGCCGATGGGGTTACCGAAAACGACGTACTGGTCCATGACGATTCCTTGGTTGTCCACAGGCTTACTGGCCAAGCCAGTCGCGGTCCTGCAGGAAGTACTCGGTCAGGCGCGCTTCTTCGCTGCCCGGCGCGGCCTTCCAATCGTAGCCCCAGCGGACTTGCGGCGGAAGCGACATCAGAATCGACTCGGTGCGGCCACCGGACTGCAGCCCGAACAGGGTGCCACGGTCGTAGACCAGGTTGAATTCCACGTAGCGGCCGCGGCGGTATTCCTGGAACTCGCGCTGCGCCGGGGTGAAGGGCGTGTCCTTGCGACGCTGGACAATCGGCAGGTACGCGTCGACGAAGGCATCGCCGATGGCGCGGATAAAGGCAAAGCAGGTGTCGAAGTCCCACTCGTTCAGGTCATCGAAGAACAAGCCACCGATGCCGCGTGGCTCGCCACGGTGCTTGAGGTGGAAGTAGCGATCGCACCAGGCCTTGTAACGCGGGTACACATCGGCGCCGAACGGCGCGCAGGCCTGCTCGGCCACGCGGTGCCAGTGGATGCAGTCTTCTTCATTGCCGTAGTACGGGGTCAGGTCGAAACCGCCGCCGAACCACCACACGGCCTCTTCACCTTCCTTTTCGGCAATGAAGAAACGCACGTTGGCGTGCGAAGTGGGCACATGCGGGTTGTGCGGGTGAATCACCAGCGACACGCCCAAGGCCTCGAAGCCACGGCCTGCCAGTTCGGGGCGATGGGCACTTGCCGAAGGCGGCAAGCCACTGCCGAACACATGGGAAAAGTTGACCCCGCCCTTCTCGATCAGCTTGCCTTCGCCAATCACGCGCGTACGGCCCCCGCCACCGGCTTCGCGCACCCAGGCGTCCTCGACGAAGCGGGCACCGCCGTCTTCGGCTTCGAGGGCAGAGCAGATGCGGTCTTGCAGGTCGAGCAGGTAGGCTTTCACGGCCTCGGTGCGGCTAGTCATCGGGTCACCAGGAACGGGCAGGGAAGAATTCGCCGCGTAGCATACCACCGCCAACCCGCGCGCCGCAGTTGACGGCGATCAAGCAAAGGCGTCCGATAGAAGGCCTTTTCCCGATCCCGAGTACAGGAGTGCGAGATGGCCAAGCGTATCCAGTTCAGCCAGCATGGCGGCCCGGAAGTGCTGCAGTTTGTGGAATTCGAACCCACCCCGCCCGGGCCACAGCAGGTACGTGTGCGTAACCATGCGATCGGCCTGAACTTCATCGATACCTACTTCCGCAGCGGGCTGTATGCGCCGCCGTCCCTGCCTTCCGGCCTGGGCACCGAAGCGGCGGGTGTGGTCGAGGCTGTGGGCGAGGGTGTGACCCGGCTCAAGGTCGGCGACCGCGTGGCCCATGCCGGCGGCCCGTTGGGCGCGTACAGCGAGGTGCATACGCTGCCTGAGGCCAACCTGGTCAAGCTGCCCGACAACATCAGCTTCGAGCAGGCGGCGGCGGTGATGCTCAAGGGTTTGACCGTGCAGTACCTGCTGAAGCAGACCTATGAGGTAAAGGCAGGTGACGTGATCCTGTTCCATGCCGCAGCGGGTGGTGTGGGTTCGCTGGCGTGCCAGTGGGCCAAGGCGTTGGGGGCCAAGTTGATCGGCACCGTGAGCTCTGCCGAAAAGGCCGAGCGGGCCAAGGCGCTGTGCGCGTGGGCGACCATCGACTACAGCCATGAAGACGTGGCCAAGCGGGTGCTGGAGCTGACCGATGGCAAGAAATGCCCGGTGGTGTATGACGGCGTCGGTGCCGATACCTGGCTGACCTCGCTGGACTGCCTGCAACCGCGTGGGTTGATGGTGAGCTTTGGCAATGCCTCGGGTGCGGTGAGCGGAGTGAACCTGGGGATTCTGGCGCAGAAGGGCTCGCTGTATGTCACCCGGCCGACGTTGGCAACCTATGCCAACAATGCCGAGAACACCCAGGCCATGGCCGATGACCTGTTTGCGATGATTGGCAGTGGCAAATTGGTTGTGGATATCCAGCAGCGGTATCCGCTGAGTGAGGCGGGGAAGGCGCAGGCGGAGCTGTCGGCGCGGCGGACTGTTGGATCGACTGTACTAATTCCCTGAGCCACACACGTTCCCTGTGGGAGCGGGTTTACCCGCGAAGAAGCCACCGCGATGGATGGCACCGGCTCTGCCGGTGTTCGCGGGTGAACCCGCTCCCACAGGTACTGCACCGATCTTGAGTGCAACGCCATCCCTGTGGGAGCGGGCATGCCCGCGAAGCAGCCGCCGCGGTGGATGGCACCGGCTTTGCCGGTGTTCGCGGGCGCGCCCGCTCCCACAGGTACTGCGTAGGCCTCCAGTACAGCGCTATCCCTGTGGGAGCCGGCTTGCCGGCGATTGCGTCAGTAAAAGCATTGAAGATTCAACGAGCAGCTCACACGGCGTTTTTTCACGAACACTTTTGAGCTGCGCGATAGAAGCACGAAGCCGGCTTGCGTTTCTTCCACCTGCAAGTAAGTGCGCGGTCTCATCCAGGTGATGGTTGAAACCAGAGTGGCTTTTCATTTCAGACACCCTTTGTCGCTGGTGGAGTCGACTCGATGCCATCGAGTATCGCCTCAATCACACCTTCTGCCATTTCAATTGCATGCAGGTTCGACCAGAACATGCCACGGCCTTCTTCGCGCATGTAGTCCAGGGCTTTGTAGCCGGTCTCGTAGGCGCTGCGCAGGTACAGGGCTACGTGGACCAGAGCGTCCTCGGCGGAAATGTTCGGGTTTACGGTGAAGAGCGGGTCATGGCCGGCGTCGCAGCGGCCAAAGGGGCGGGTGGAGGTGCAGGGAAGGGGTGGATCGGGGACTATTTTCTTCATCATTGGAAAATGCTCCTCAATGCCGCCAACCATCACTACCACGTGAATGGGTGGCGACTGTACGCGAGGTGGTAGACCCGGGCATTTTCCAATCCAGGCAGGCTCAAGAGCCTCCCACGCACAGCCGCCATAGACTGCCATGGAAAAAATGCATCCGGGCTACCACACCCGATCGCCAAGGTATTCAGCGATGGATGAAGCCTAGAGACACTGGTTCCCACTGAGAAGGTGATGGCAGGGGACGCGGCTCGTAGGATATTTCCCAATCCGCAAGCTGGACAGCCTTTCAAGAAAAAATCAGAAAAATCTGCAGAGCCACTGGGGCCGCTTTGCGGCCCAATCGCCGGCAAGCCAGCTCCCACACCGACCGCGCCGGTTTCAAGTCTTGTGCAGTACCTGTGGGAGCTGGCTTGCCGGCGATCGACCGGGGGCCCGCACGCCGGCGAAGCCCTCGCCAACGGCATCAGCCCGGGCGCACAACCTCACCAGTAGCCAAGTTCCGAATCACACTCGGATTCTTCCGCCCCCCCAGCGCCCCACCCAGCACCAGGTCCAGCTGGCCATGGAAGTACTGCTCCACCCGCAACCGCGTCTTCGCCGCCGGGCGCCCGCCCGGGTTGCACGAGGTGGAAATCAAAGGCCCCACCAGCGCGCACAAGTCACGCACCACCGGGTGATCGCTGACCCGCAACGCCACGGTGTCATGCTGCCCGGTCACCCACTCGGGCAACAGGTTCTGGTGCGGCACCAGCCAGGTGTTCGGCCCCGGCCAGGTGCTGCCCATGCGGTCGATCCAGTCTTCGGGGAAATCCTCGAACAAAAAGTCGAACTGGCGAATGTTGTCGGCGATCAGGATCAGGCCTTTATCCACAGGGCGCGATTTCAGCGCCAGCAACCGATACACCGCGTCCTCGTTCCACGGGTCGCAGCCCAGGCCCCAGACCGCTTCCGTCGGGTAGGCGATCACCGCGCCCGCCCGGATCTCACGTGCGGCTTGTTGCACACGAAAACTGCTCACCATTTGTGTCTCCCCGCCTATATACCTTGCTTGTGAGCAGTGTACTTAGCCCGCGCGGGCAAACCAACGCCCGGCTTCATTGCTGACCCGGCCCTCCAGCTCCAGCTCGGTAAGCTGCGCCAATACGGCGGCCAGCGGCTGCTCGCTGCAATGGGCCAGGCTTTCGCTGGTCTGTGGCGCGGCGTGCAGCAGGGCGAGCAGGGGATGGTCGAATTTTTCCGCAACGTCGGGCGGCAGGTTCTGCCAGCCCTGCAGCGTTTGCAGGATCTGCTCCACCGTCTCTACCAGCAGCGCGCCGTCACGAATCAGCTGGTGGCAGCCCTTGGCGCCTGGATGGTGAATGGAGCCCGGTATGGCATACACCTCGCGGCCTTGGTCCGCCGCCAGGCGCGCCGTAATCAGCGAACCACTGGCCAGACTGGCCTCGACTACCAGCACGCCCAGCGACAAACCACTGATGATGCGATTGCGCCGGGGGAAGTTGCCGGGCAGCGGCCCGGCATCCAACGGGTACTCGGAAACCAGCGCACTGCCGGTCTCGATCATGGCCTGGGCCAACTCGCGGTGGCGCTGTGGATAAAGTTTTTGCAACCCCGTGCCGAGCACACCAATCGTGCTCCCTCCGGTCTTCAATGCGGCCCGATGAGCGGCGCCATCAATACCAACGGCCAACCCGCTGGTAATGGTGAAACCGGCTTGCGCCAGATAGCGTGCAAAAGCGCCAGCCGTATCCAGGGCCGGCGGTGTGGCACGCCTGCTGCCCACAATTGCCAACTGGGGACGGTTTAACAGCGCCGGTTCGCCGGCGACGAAAAGCAGCGGCGGTGCGTCATCGATTTCAGCCAGCAGGGCAGGGTAGTCCGGGTCGTCCCACATCAGTAAATGCTGGCCCGGACGCTCTAACCAAGCCATTGCAGCCAACGCGCCATCGCGCACTTCGGCACTGCGCCGAGCATCGATAGTAACTTGGGGAATGCCCAGTGCACGCCAGGCCGAACCCGGTGCAGATAGTGCCGAGGAGGCCGAGCCAAACGCATCGATCAGGTTACGAAAGCGTCTCAACCCGGTTTCTGGAAGGCGGTGCAAACGCAGCCGGGCTTCCAGCTCGGCAGGCGGGCAAGGCGACGAATGGTAAATCGACATTAAGATCATCCTTGATCAAAGCAGGGCCATTTACGTGGCACAAACTGTGGATAACTTTGTGGGTAACACTTTGAAAAGCTGTCCATTGACTGGGGGCTATTACGCCCATAGACACCCTAGACGAGGTTGCCAGGTGCTGAAATCGCCGTTTCCCTTTATTATGTGTGCTCAGTTTTCAACCGACCGCACAGTGACTGCCTGACCTTATGGCCATCTTGAACATTCTCGAATTCCCGGACCCGCGCCTGCGCACCATCGCCAAACCGGTGACGGAGTTCGACGACGCCCTGCGTCAGCTGATCGACGACATGTTTGAAACCATGTACGAAGCCCCTGGCATCGGCCTGGCCGCGACCCAGGTCAACGTGCACAAGCAGGTTGTGGTCATGGACCTCAGCGAAGACCGCAGCGAACCGCGGGTCTTCATCAACCCCACGGTGGAAGAGCTGACCCACGACATGGGCCAGTACCAGGAAGGTTGCCTGTCGGTGCCCGGCTTCTACGAGAATGTCGACCGCCCGCTGCGGGTACGGGTCAAGGCCCAGGACCGCGACGGCAAGCCTTACGAGCTGGAATGCGAAGGCCTGCTGGCGGTCTGCGTTCAGCACGAATTCGATCACCTCAACGGCAAGCTGTTCGTCGACTACCTGTCGCAGCTCAAACGCGACCGGATCAAGAAGAAGCTGGAAAAGCAGCACCGCCAGCAAGCCTGATCCCCACCTTCCAGAAGGCTTGCTCCGGCAAGCCTTTTTCTATTTTGAAGCGAGAACTCCATGCGCATCGTCTTTGCAGGCACTCCAGAGTTTGCCGCCGAACACCTCAAGGCCCTGCTCGACAGCCCTTACGACATCGTGGCCGTCTATACCCAGCCCGACCGCCCTGCCGGCCGTGGCCAGAAGCTGATGCCCAGTGCAGTCAAAGCGCTTGCCGTGGCCCATGACATCCCGGTGTTCCAGCCGCAAACCCTGCGCAATGTCGATGCCCAGGCCGAACTGGCCGCGCTCAAGCCAGACCTGATGGTGGTGGTTGCCTATGGCCTGATTCTGCCGCAGGCGGTGCTCGATATCCCGCGCCTGGGGTGCATCAACAGCCACGCCTCACTGCTGCCACGCTGGCGCGGTGCGGCGCCGATCCAGCGCGCCGTGGAAGCCGGTGACGCCGAAAGCGGGGTCACCGTGATGCGCATGGAAGCAGGCCTGGACACCGGCCCGATGCTGCTGAAGGTGGTCACCCCGATCAGCGCCGACGACACCGGCGGCAGCCTGCACGACCGCCTGGCCGAAATGGGCCCGCCTGCCGTGGTGCAGGCCATTGCCGGCCTGGCCGACGGCTCGCTGCAAGGTGAAGTGCAGGACGATGCCCTGGCCACCTACGCCCACAAGCTGAACAAGGACGAAGCGCGCATCGACTGGAGCCGCCCGGCCGTCGAGCTGGAGCGCCTGATCCGTGCGTTCAACCCGTGGCCGGTCTGCCACAGCACCCTCGATGGCGAAAGCGTGAAGGTGTTGGCCGCCAACTTGTCCGCAGGCACGGGCGCCCCTGGCGAGATCCTGTCTGCCAGCAAGGACGGCCTGGTGGTCGCCTGCGGTGACCAGGCGCTCAGCCTGACCCGCCTGCAACTGCCTGGCGGCAAGGCGCTGAGCTTCAGCGACCTGTTCAACAGCCGGCGCGAGAAGTTCGCCGCTGGCAAGGTGCTGGGCCAATGAACCCGCGCCTCGCCGCCGCCCGTGCCCTTGCCGCTGTGCTCAGCGGCAAGGCCTCGCTCAACAGCTCGCTGCCAACGCAGCTGGACAAGGTCGATGAGCGTGACCGTGGCCTGACCCAGGACCTGGCGTTCGGCACCGCGCGCTGGCAGCCACGCCTGGACTTGCTCGCCGCCCAGCTGTTGCAGAAGCCGTTCAAGGCCGCCGATGCCGATGTACAGGCGCTGCTGCTGGTCGGCCTGTACCAGCTGTTTTACACCCGCATCCCGGCCCACGCCGCCATCGGCGAGACCGTAGGCTGCGCTGACAAGTTGAAAAAGCCGTGGGCCAAGGGCCTGCTCAATGCGGTATTGCGCCGTGCTCAACGCGAAGGCGAAGAATTACTGGCCGGCATGGAGCGCGACCCGGTGGTACGTACCGCCCACCCACGCTGGCTGCAGAAGCAGCTGAAGGCGTTCTGGCCCGAGCAGTGGGAAGCCATCTG
>NZ_JABMCW010000256.1:0-8123 GCF_013179705.1 Pseudomonas sp. CM25
GCAAGCATCTATCAGCCCCGTCCAGCCTCCCCCCTGCACACAACTGGAACTAAACAGTTACCCCCGTCCCCTAACCTTCTGCTGCTAACTCAATGCATTTCCCAGGAGGGTTTACCCCATCATGAAGCGCGAACAAATCGAAGGTGTTGCAGAGAACCTTGCAGGCAAGGCGCAGAGCGCAGTCGGTCGCCTGGTTGACGACCCGGCACTGGAAGCTGAGGGTGATGGCCGTCAGGTCGCCGGGCAGGTCACCAAAAGCTACGGTGATGCACTCGATAGCGTCTCCTCGTTCGTCAAGGCAAAACCCTTTACCGCCCTGGCCATAAGCGCCGCCGTCACGCTGGTGGTATCTCGCCTGCTGCGCCGCTGAGCGCTGGCGGCAAGCCGTCGCAACCCGGTGCCAGGTACCCACCCGGCCCGGGCCATCACCAGATGGCAATGTCGTAGGTCAGGTACAAACGGTTGCTGTCTCGCCCCCGGGCAAAGTCAGAGCGGTACACATAGTTGCGCAGCTTTACCCCCAGCCCCTGCAACGGGCCGGCCTGCACCACATAGGCCAGTTCCGCGTCACGCTCCCACTCCTTGATACCGGCGGCACCCGAGCGGCTATTGTCTCCGCTCAGGTAACGGGCCATGAACGTCAGCCCTGGCACACCGGCGGCAGCGAAATTGTAGGCATAGCTGGCCATCCAGGTCTGTTCCTGTTCCTCGACGAACTTGCCGATTCCCACGTTGCTGAACGAATACACCGTCGCACCGCTGATGTAAGGCAAGCCTGCTTCACCATCCAATTCCTGATAACCCGCGCCGACTGTATGCCCTGAGTGCGCATAGGCCACCTGCCCGCTGAACATGTCGTTGTCGATGGGGCCAGCGTAACCCGCTCCGCTGTCCCGGCTCTTGAAGTAACGAAGGTCCGTGGTAAACACTCCGCCAGCCAGCGGCAAGTCGTGGACCACACCAACGAAGTCCTGGCGGTAAAAATGCTCGAGCTGGCCATGGAAGTAGCTCAGGCGCAGTTGTTTGCTTACGGCATAATCGGCCCCGGCAAAGGTGAAATCGCCCGCCTGCCCACCACCATAGCCATCCAGGTAGAGCCCGGTACTGTCAGACGAGTCGCGCTGTTTGAAGCGGTCCAGGTGGCCGGCAGTCAGCGCCAGCCCGGCGATATCGGTGCTGGTCAGTTGCGTGCCTTGATAGGTTTGCGGCAACAGCCGCGCATCGTTGTAGACCAGCACCGGCGTCCTGGGCAGCAGGGTGCCGTGCTTCACTACGGTCTGCCCCATACGCGCCTTGGCCGTGATCCCCGCGCTGGCAAACGCGTCAGCCGCACGCCCGTCATCGTGTACCGGCAAAAGCCCCGTCCCGCTGCGCCCACGGCCTGAGTCGAGGCGCACGCCCAGCAGGCCAACGGCATCGAAGCCCACGCCCAGGGTGCCCTGGGTAAAACCCGACTGGTAGTCGAGCAGAAAACCCTGCGCCCACTCCACCCGCTCGCTTTTGGCGCTGGCAGCGGCGCGGGCACTCATGCCCTGTTCATCACGGAAGTTCTCGTTGAAATAGACATTGCGCAGCTGCAGCTTGAGCTTGCTGTCATCGACGAATCCGCCGGCGCCGGCAACAGGCAGCCAGCCGCAAAGCAGGCCACAGGTGGCCCCACGGAACACAGCTCGGGACATGATCGGTACTCTGTTGTTGTTGTCAGAATGAGCAGTAAATGAGCGCCCGATAGCGCCTAGACGAAGAAGGACAAGGCTCCGGTAAGCAGTGCCAGCGCGGTGATCACCAGGGAGGTCAGCACCGCCCATTTCACCGTAGCTTTCTGAAAGTCACCGATGTCACGGTCGACCATGCCCACCAGCAGCAGGGTCGATGCGACCAACGGGCTCATCAGATGCACCGGCTGCCCCAGCACCGAAGCGCGGGCGATTTCTACCGGGTCGATGCCATACGCCGCCGCTGCGTTGGCCAGGATCGGCACAACCCCGAAGTAGTAGGCGTCGTTGGACAACACGAACGTCAGCGGCATGCTGGTCAGCGCCACCACCAGCGGAAACCAGTGGCTCCAGGCTTCGGGGATCCAGTCGACGAGGGTCTGCGCCAGGGCGTCGACCATTTTGGTGCCAGAGAAGATGCCGGCGAAGATACCTGCGGCAAACACCAGCAGCACCACCGTCATGGCATTTCCCGAATGGGCGAGGATGCGTTCTTTCTGCAGGTCCAGCTGCGGATAGTTGATCATCAGCGCGGCGACAAAGCCGATCATGAACAGAATGGCGGCATGCATCAGCCCCAGCACCAGTGCGGTCATCACGGCAATCACCAGCACCAGGTTCACATAGGCCAGGCGCGGGCGCTTGTGCGGGTTGTCGCCGAGGATTTCCTTGATGTAGCAGTTGCCACCACCGGACTCCAGGGCAATGTTGCCGATCCGGCGGCGCTCGGCGCGCCCCAGCAGGAAGGCGGTGAAGACCACCCAGGCGGCGCCGCCGATCATGGTCGGCAGCATCGGGATGAAATACTCCGTGGCGTCCAGCCCCAGCGCGGCAATGGCGCGGGTGGCGGGCCCGCCCCAGGGGCTCAGCCCGCTCATGATGCTCAGCGACAGCATCGACACGGTGGCCAGAACCATCGGGTTCATGCCGATCCGTTTGTACAGCGGCAGCATGGCGGCACAGGTGATCATGTAGGTGGTAGTGCCGTCACCGTCCAGCGCCACCAGCAGCGACAACAGTGCGGTGCCGATGGCAATCTTGATCGGGTCGCCGTTGACCCGCTTGAGGATCTTGCGGATCAACGGGTCGAACAGGCCGGCGTCGATCATCAGGCCGAAGAACAGGATGGCGAACAGCAGCAAGGCCGCCGATGGCGCGACCATCTTCAAGCCGTCGAGCATCATCTTGCCCAGCTCGGGCGCGAAGCCGCCGACGACAGCGAAAACGATCGGGACTACGGTCAGCGCAACGATTGGCGACAGGCGCTTGCTCATGATCAGGTAGGTGAAGGTCACCACCATGACCAGGCCCAGGAGTGCGAGCATGGTATTTCTCTCTTGTTTTTATTGTGCGTGGCCACCTGCCGGGCAGGCAGCCCCCTGCCCGCCCGGCATCGCTGTGATGCCGGGCGGGCGTTCAAGTCAGGTTGGGTATAACGCCGTTCAGACGTGACGGCGTGGTTCTGCGGGCCAGGCCGGCTGTTCGGGTTCGACTGCAGCGGTTTGCGCCGGCTGCTCGCCGTCCAGGGTTCGCAACAGTGTTTGCCGGTCACAGGCGTTTTCCGACAGCGAAATCACCACGGTGGCCACCGCGTTGCTGGCAAGGCTGGTCAGCGCGCGGGCCTCGGACATGAAGCGGTCGATGCCGATCAGCAGGGCCAGGCCGGCAAGCGGGATGTCGTGGATCACGGTCAGGGTCGAGGCCAGGGCCACGAAACCGCTGCCCGTCACCCCGGCAGCACCCTTGGATGACAGCAGCATGATCGCCAGCATGGTCAGCGTCTGCCCAAGGGTGATATCGATATTGCAGGCCTGGGCGATGAAGATGGCTGCCAGCGACAGATAGATGGCCGTGCCGTCGAGGTTGAATGAATAACCGGTCGGCAACACCAGGCCCACCACGCCTTTCTTGCAACCCAGCTTCTCGAGCTTTTCCAGCATGCGTGGCAGCACGGGCTCGGTCGAGGAAGTACCGAGCACCACCAGAAACTCTTCGCGAAAGTAACGCAGCAGTTTCCACAGGCTGAAACCATTGGCACGGCAGATACCGCCCAGCACCACCAGCACGAAGAACGCGCAGGCGATGTACAGCGTCCCCACCAGCTTGGCCAGCGACCCGAGCGAGGTAATGCCGTACTGGCCGACGGTAAACGCCAGCGCACCGAAGGCGCCAATCGGGGCGAAACGCATCAGGTAACCAAAGATGCGGAAGACCATGGTGGAAGCGGATTCGAGTACATCCAGCACCGGCTTGGCTTTCTCGCCCATCGATGACAACGCGAAACCACAGAGCACGGCGATGAACAGTACCGGCAACACTTCGCCCTTGTTGAATGCGCCGATGAAGGTGTCGGGAATGATGTGCATGAAGAAGTCCACCACGCCCAGCTTGGCTGCCGAGGCCGTGTACTGGCTGAGGCCTTCGGTGCTGAGGGTGGCAGGGTCGATGTTCATGCCTGCGCCAGGCTTGAACAGGTACACCGCCGCCAGCCCGATCGTCAGGCTGACCACGGTCAGGCCCAGGAACAGCAACAGGGTCTTGCTCATCAACCGCCCCAGCGAGCGCTTGTCGGTCATGCCGGCGATGCCCGTGACGATGGTGCAGAACACCACGGGGGCGATCATCATCTTGATCAGCTTGATGAACGCATCACCCAGCGGCTTGAGGGCCACGGCCTGTTGCGCCCAGAAGTGCCCAACCACCACGCCCAGCAGGACGGCGCAGAGGATCTGGAAGTACAGCGATTTGGCGAGTCTCATGAGGCATCACCCATTGTTGAAATTGTGCGGATGCGCTTGTTGCGAATGTGCAGGTTGGATAACGGCCTGTGCCTACCCCGCCAACCTGCGGAATGTAGGGGCGTAAACGAAGCCTGAGAAGAGCCGCCGGGCAGTTCGTACCACCGATGCCTGCAGGGTCTTGCCATCAGCACCACTGCGCGACAGCGCAACGTCGATACCGCCGCTCGGGTGTTCCAGGCGCACCTCGGTCAGTTGCCCGGCGCTTTCGCCCAGCAGGTCGCCTATCACGGTGCCGGGGCTGACGCTGGCAGTCGCCAGCCCGACCGCACCGGTGATTGCCAGTGCACGGTGGCAGCTGTGCGGCATGAAATAGCGAACCTGCAGGGTGCCGTCGTACCGAGGCTCGGACACCAGCACCGGCTTGGGTATCACCATGCCACTCACATCACCCAGGCCCATGGCCTTGCCGGCCTTCAGGCGCAGCGCTTCAAGGCGCTTGAGCAGGGGGCCGTTGGCGTCCAGTTCGGCTGGGGTTTCCGACCCGGTGATACCCAGTTGGCTGGCCGCTACAACCATCATGGGCATGGCCATGTCGATGCAGGTGACCGGCACGCCGTCGATGACATCTTTAGCCTGGCCAGTAGGGAACAGCTTGCCCGTCTTGCTGCCGACGGCGTCGAGGAAGGTAATGTGTACCGGGGCGGCGGTACCGGGTACGCCGTCGATGGCGGTGCGGCCTTCATAGCGCACGATACCACCAGGTGTTTCCACCAGCGAATTGACGAAGGTGCCGGTGTTCAGGTTGCGAATGCGCACCAGCGTCTTGCCTTCCTGGCCTTTGACCAGCCCCTGTTCGATGGCAAACGGGCCAACGGCGCAGAGCATGTTGCCGCAATTGGGTGCGGTGTCCACACGACGCTGGGCGACCATGACCTGCACGAACAGGTAGTCGACGTCGGCGTCGGCATGCAGCGAGGGGCTGACGATCGCCACTTTGCTGGTCTGCGGGCTGCCGCCACCGATGCCGTCGATTTCCAGTTCATGACCGGAGCCCATCAGGTTGATCAGCAATTCGTCGCGTTCGACCACATTGGCAGGCAGGTCCCAGGCGTGGAAGATCGGCCCTTTGGAGGTGCCGCCGCGCATGAGGACGCAAGGAATTCGTTGCATGATTTCGCACTCTTGTTGATCAATGGGCATCATTGATGCTGTGAGCAAAAGAGTGACAGGCATGGATAAATCAATCCAATGCAAATATCGTAGCCATTATTGCGACTCACAAAATAATCGCGGAATGTTCGCCGGCAGGATTCGCTATGGAATATGAGCTTCAAGACATTCGATCTTTCGTGAAAATCGCCGAACTTGGCAGCTTCCACGAAGCAGCAGAGGCGCTGCACTTGTCCCAGCCAGCGCTGAGCCGACGGATCAAGAAGCTGGAAGAGGGCCTGGGCACCTCGTTGCTCGAGCGCACCACACGTCGGGTCAGCCTGACCAGCGTGGGCCGCGATTTTCTGCCCAAGGCCAGGCGCCTGCTGGATGACTTCGAGGACTCGATCCTCAGCATCCGCGAACTGGCCGAGCGCCAGACCGGCCAGGTCACCCTCGCCTGCATCCCGACAGCGGCGTTCTATTTTCTGCCGTCGGTGATTCGCGACTACAACCAGCAGTACCCGAAAATCCGCATTCGCCTGCTGGACCTCAGTGCCAATGACGGGCTCGAAGCCGTGCTGCGTGGCGAGGCCGATTTCGGCATCAACATGATGAGCGGCCAGCACCCTGACATCGAGTTCGTCTCGCTGGTGCAGGAGCATTTCGTGCTGGCCTGCAGGCGCGACCACCCGCTGGCAAACCGTGAAGCCGTGACCTGGACCGAGCTGGCCGACTACCGCCTGATCGGCGTCGGCCGCCTGAGCGGCAATCGCATGCTGCTGGACCACGCGTTGTCCGGGTTGAACCTGCGGCCCAAATGGTTCTATGAGGTGCAGCACTTGTCCACTTCGCTGGGCATGGTGGAGGCCGGGCTAGGGGTGTCGGCCATGCCCAGCCTGGCAATGCCCAGCGCCGACCACCCGACCCTGGTCAGCGTGCCGCTTAACGAGCCGCAGGTGACCCGAACGCTGGGGCTGGTCTATCGCCGCGGGGCCTCTTTGTCACCTGCAGCGGAGAAGTTCGTGTCGATCCTGTTGGAGAAATGGCCCAACCGCTAGAAGCGCAGCCGGGTTGTGGGGCCAATGCGCCCCCTGTAGAAGCGGGTTCACCCGCGAACACGGGCGCAGCCGGTGCCACACCCCACGTCGCCAGCCTGGCGCTCAGTCGCTCTTGCCCAGCACATACCGGTCAAACTGCTCGATATGCTCATCCAGGTTGTCCTCGAGCATCATCCGGTACTGATCGCAGAAATACTTCAGCAGCTCCTCCCGCGCGGCACCCAGCTCCGCCCCGGATTTGAAACTGCGGGCGCTCATCCAGGCATTGAAGCGCGCCGCACCAAAGGTCAACGAAGCACTCACCTTGCCCAGGTCCTCGAGTTTTTCGATCTGCTGGTTCGCCAGTTCGATATGCGCGTCGGCGCGGTCATAAAAGGCCTGGTCGGTAATTTGGGTCATTGCGCTTCACCTTGTTGCGAGAGTCGAACCGGGGGCCAAGCCTTGCATGTCGCGGCGCATACGTGCAAGGCTGAAAAAGGATCACCCATTACAGAAAAGGAAGCAAAGCACCTTATGCTTGGAATCACACGTATCCATCGCTATTTGCGCCCACTGCCTGCAAAACGTATTGCAGCCAGTGGGCGTGACCTTAACGGCAAACCAGGCGCACGCCTGGCCTCGAAGCTCGCAACACTCCTCTGCACGCCCCGCTCCGCCCCGCCTTACCTGTGCGTCACGCCTGAGCGCCCCCCTGTCGATCGTGTCCCTCCTACCTGACTGCCAACGCGGCAGCTCACACGCCATGCCCGCTATTCACAGGCGGGATGTCTGACACGACAACAGAGGCAACACCCCCATGCTTTTTTTCCACGGTAAACGCATTTTCAGCGCCATCTTCGATATGGACGGCACCCTCTTCGACACCGAGCGTTTGCGCTTCAAGACATTGAAGCAAGCCTCACTCGAGATCTTCGGCAAGGCCCTGGGCGAGCACACCCTGATCGGCTCGCTGGGCCTGAGCGCGAAGAAGGCCGAAGCCCTCGCCAAGGCGCACAACGGTGAAGACTTCCCTTATGCGCAAATCCGCCAGCGCGCGGACGAACTTGAGCTGGAGTACGTGCGCAACCACGGCGTCCCGATCAAGGCGGGCTTGCTGGAGGTACTGGAGCGGCTGCGCAAGTCGGGGCTGACCATGGCAGTCGCCACCTCCAGCCGCCGTGCCATTGCCGAGGAGTACCTGATCAACGCCAATGTGCTCAAGTACTTCGACATCACCGTGTGCGGTGATGAAGTCAGCCAAGGCAAGCCCCACCCGGAGATATTCCTCAAGGCCGCCCGCGCACTCAATTGCGAGCCTGACCAGTGCTTCATGGTCGAAGACTCGGAAAACGGCATGCTTTCGGCCATCCGCGCAGAAGGCCAGGCCATCCTCATCGAGGACATCAAGCCGCCCGCGCCAGAAATCAAGGCCGGCGCACTCAAAGCCTACCGCAGCATGCAGGAGTTCCTGGCCGACT
>NZ_JABMCW010000257.1:0-8063 GCF_013179705.1 Pseudomonas sp. CM25
TTCGGCGATATCCGCCATGCCCATTGGGGCACCTGGGTGGCCGCTATTAGCCTTTTGCACGGCATCCATGCTGAGGGCGCGAATGGCGTTGGCACGTTCACGACGGCTGGGCATCGCTGGTCTCCTGACAATTAAGGTGGGGCAAAAAAGGCGGCATTCTGGCGGAAGGAGGTGGCGTGGGCAACAGCCGATACAAGTTGATCGGTGGGTGGGAACAGCAGGCAAGGCACGAAAGCCCGTCTGGCAAGCGCCTTACGAGGAGCAAATATTCACAGATTTGCTAGGTGCTGCTTGTGCAGGTAGGGCGCACGTGGAAGCGATTATTCCAAGATGACATCTAAATGCCATCATGGGTTGTGGTGTCTGAGAGAGGCTCTCACGTAAACGAAAACGCAGATATTTCGTGGCTTGTGAGGCCAACTAGTGGCATCCCGCCAGTCAGATTTCGCTACTTTGACTTTGCTTACTGTTGCAAAAACCTTAACATTCGCGCCTTCGGTTAAACTAGACAATCGTCAGGGACGAACATGAACCATCTTACCATCGCCAAAGAAGCCTTAATCGCCCAAGCTCAAGCTGTTACTCAGCTGGCTGATCGCCTGGACGGCGAGTTTCAGAATGCAGTTGAGCTGATCCTTGGCTGCAAGGGCCGCACCGTTGTCTGTGGTATGGGCAAGTCGGGTCTGATTGGCCAGAAAATGGTAGCAACCTTTGCTTCTACTGGTACCCCTAGCTTCTTCCTGCACCCAGCCGAGGCATTTCACGGCGACTTGGGTATGCTCAAGCCGATCGATGTGCTGATTCTGATCAGCTACAGCGGTGAAACCGATGAGCTGATCAAGCTGATCCCTAGCCTCAAGTCCTTCGGTAATAAAATCATTGCAATGACCGGCAATGGTCAGTCCACTCTGGCGAAGCATGCTGATATCTGGCTGGATATTTCGGTAGAGCGTGAGGTTTGTCCGAACAACCTGGCGCCAACAACTTCGACCCTAGCGACAATGGCTATGGGCGATGCTCTTGCAGTGGCATTGATCGAAGCGATCCAGTTCAAACCGATGGACTTCGCGCGTTACCACCCCGGCGGCAGCTTGGGTCGCAAGCTGCTGACCCGCGTTCGTGACGTCATGCATTCGCCTGCTCCAGTTGTTATTCCGACAACTAGCTTCCACGATTGCCTCTTGGTGATGACTCGTAGCCGATTGGGTCTGGCAGTGGTAATGGATGATGACAAGCTGGTTGGCATTGTTACTGACGGCGACTTGCGCCGTGCGCTGCTGGACGATGAAAGCATTGTGCACGCGCCAGTGGCCCAGTTCATGACAGTTGATCCGCACACTATTCAGGAAGATGCCCAGCTGTCTGAGGCCGAGGCCTATATGCGCGATAACAAGATTCGTGCGCTGGCAGTGGCTGATTCTGACAAGAATGTCGTTGGTGTAGTCGAAATCTTCGACTGATCCCGGGTGTAAAAAAGGGCAGCTCCCGGATTATCTGGGGCTGCCCTTTTTTGGGCACAAGCTAGATAAAGCCTTGTTGCCAGTAAGGCTTACTGCGCCATTTTAGCCATGACTTGTGCGTAGCCCGCCGCTGTACCTAGTACTGCAGCGTTGCCCTGAGCGTGCAGAATGGCATCTGCCAGTTCGCGGAATGCACCCGTGCCACCAGCTGCGTCCAAGGTGCGCGTTGCCGCTGCCTTGACATACGCCGGTGCGTCCGCAACGGCATAAGACATACCGCATGCAGCGAAGGCAGGCAGGTCGATGCAGTCGTCGCCGATGCAAACGGTCTGTGTCGGCGTCACACCGGCCTCAGCCATTAGCTGATTACAGGCTGCAAGTTTATCCTTGACACCGAACTGATACAGGGTGACGCCCAAGTCAGCAACCCGCTTGCGCAGAGTGGCCGAATCGCGCCCGGACAACACAGCAACGCGTACGCCGTTTTCTTCCAGCAGGCGCATGCCCATGCCATCACGTACATGGAAGCGCTTTAGGCATTCGCCAGTAGCGTCGTAGTAGATACCGCCGTCGGTCAGTACGCCGTCGACATCAGTGATAACCAAGCGGATATCCGCCAATGCCGGCTTCAATACTTGTGGCTGGCCGCTCATGATTGCGCGCACCTGCTCAAGGCATTCGGGTGTATCTACACCTGGACCCGTTGGTTCAACCACATAGGCACGTATGGTGTAACCGGCAGCCATCAAGCGAAGTTGTTCGAGCTTTTCGGCATGCTCCATCATCGGCTGGGGCAAGCCCGCATACTCCGCCAATACACCCCGACGGTATGCGTACACACCAACATGCTTCAGGTAAGTAACTACCTCAGCATCACGCGGGTAGGGGATTGGTGAGCGGCTGAAGTACAGCGCGTTACCATTGGTCGCAAGTACCACTTTAACGGTATTTGGATTGCTGGCTTCATGGGCGTCGATCGAGTGGCACAGAGTACCCACGTTAACGCTGGCATCTGCCAGCATGCCCGCCGCCAGTGCTTCGATATCCGCAGGGCGAACCAAAGGTTCGTCACCTTGCAGGTTGATGTAGATATCGGCATCAACCTGGCTCATCACCTCGGCGAGGCGATCGGTGCCAGAAGGGTGGTCAGGCGACGTCATCACGCATTCGCCGCCAAAAGCCCGCACGGCTTGTGCGACGCGCTCGTCGTCGGTAGCAACAACCACTACCTGAGCGTTGGCAACCTGCCGCGCCCGTTCGTAAACGTGCTGCACCATCGGTTTGCCAGCGATATCGGCCAGCGGCTTGCCTGGGAGGCGAGTAGAGCCGTAGCGCGCTGGAATGACGATCGCGACCCGTTGTTCAGAACTTGCCATGGTCACAGTCCTTGTTTACTCAACACCCAATTACGAGATGGTTAGCGGCGCGAAGGACTTGACCAAATCGTCCAGGGCTTTAATTTGCGCCAGGAACGGTTCCAGTTTGTCCAGCGGCAAGGCGCTTGGGCCATCGCATTTGGCTTGGTCTGGGTTTGGGTGGGCTTCGAGGAACAGTCCAGCCAAGCCGACAGCCATGCCTGCACGTGCCAAGTCAACAACCTGCTCGCGACGGCCACCGGAAGCGGCACCGGAAGGGTCACGGTTCTGCAGGGCATGGGTTACGTCGAAGATTATTGGCAGGTTGTCGCAAGTGCGCTTCATGACGCCGAAGCCCAGCATGTCTACAACCAGGTTGTCGTAACCCATGCAGCTACCGCGGTCGCACAGGATCAGCTGGTCGTTACCGGCTTCCTTGAACTTGTGCACAATGTTTTGCATCTGAGAAGGACTAAGGAACTGAGGCTTCTTGATGTTTACTGGCTTGCCAGTCTTGGCCAGTGCCACTACCAGGTCGGTTTGGCGTGCCAGGAACGCTGGCAGTTGCAGTACGTCAGCCACTTCGGCAACCGGGGCGCACTGGTAAATTTCGTGAACGTCGGTGATCACCGGTACGCCGAACTCAGCCTTTACCTTCTCGAAAATGCGCAGGCCTTCTTCCATGCCCGGACCACGATAGGAGTGGATGGACGAACGGTTGGCTTTGTCGAAGCTGGCTTTGAAGACGTAAGGGATACCCAGCTTTTCGGTGACGCGAACGTACTCTGCGCAGGCGGTGAGTGCCAGGTCTGCGGATTCCAGTACGTTAATGCCGCCGAACAGGACGAAAGGGGCGGAGTTGGAGCATTCGATTGACGGGGTGATCTTGATCATAGGTTCACTTCATATTTGCATAAAAAGAAGCTAAAAGGAGTCACGGTCACTCACTGAGTTCCCTGTGAGACATCGTTGTTGCTCTGCCAAAAAAATTGACGGTGGATAATAGCACTCAGGACGTGAGTTATCAATTTAAGATATGGCTATGGCGACTACAGGTGGGTAGGCGCGAGGTGGTGTGAATGGCTGCATTGAAGGGTTAAGCGAATTCTGCATAATTAGCAAAAAAGGTGTATGGCCATGATTTATATAAAAAGTTCCGCAGTGTTATCGATGATTGTGGCCTGTCTAGCAGCTTCAACTGCAGGGGCATCTGCAATGGATTGTGATATTCCCGAACCTGTTAAGCAGGGAGGGATTATAAAGCTTGAGGGAGCTTGCACCTACAAGGGTACAATCAAGATTCTTCAGAGCAATACAAGGCTAGAGTGTAATGGTGCGACTCTGTATGGGGGGGAAGGGGATAGGTACGGAATATTTATTAAAGGAGTTGGATTGAAGAATGTTGAGGTCTCTAATTGTAGGCTTCACGGGTATGATAAAGCTGCCGTTATGGTGACTAGTGGGCTTTCAGGTGAGGAGCTAGCCAAGGATCGTGATAAAAGCTATACACTAGCTCCCAGTAATATAGTCCTAGATGGGCTAGAAGTTTCGGGGTCGAGGGGTAATGGCGTGCATTTTAATGCATATGTGAATAATTCGATTCTGAAGCGTTCGACCATTGCAAAGTCTCGAGGAGTTGGGGTTTATTTAGGCCAAAGCTCCCGGGGTATATCTATAGTGGATAATAAGTTTATTGAGAACGGTGGTATTGATAAGCCTAAGGGGCATCGTGAGGCGTTGGCAATCGATTCCTCAGCAAGGAACATAGTGAAAGGGAATATTTTTTCGAAGAACGCGGCGGGTGCAATATTTCTTTATAAAAATTGCGGTGAAAAATTTGATCGCCCAGGAGCGGTGCTAAGATGGCAGTCAAGTAATGATAATTTGATTGAAAGTAATGTATTCAAAGACGAAAAAGTGGGGGTGTGGGTCGCGTCACGTCAGAGTCGCGATCTGAGCAGGTGGAAGTGTGGGGATGATCCTGTGTCTGTAGATGGTAAGTACTATAGGGATTATGCAAACAATAATAAGATTAAAAATAATATCTTCTGTCGAAATGGAGAATCGGTTAGAGTCGAGGGTGACAATAATTTGATATCTAGTAATCGGTTTGATGTGCCGAGTAGCGCCGCGGTGGTTATGCCTTTTGTGGCGACGGCTAAACCTGATGGTAACAGGACGGTGGGGAACAGAGTTGAGGGCGGTGCAGGTCTCAGTAGTGCGGATGAGGCTCAGTGTAGATGATTCAGCAGTGGGGCTCACATTAAGAGCCCCACTGCGAAAAGGTTCAAGAGCTTAGCATTTGAGCCTGCTTTGCTTTTCTAAACTCGAGCTCATCGGGATGGTATTTCTCGTGGTCAGCTAGTAACTTGTTGAACTTCTCAGCGAGTCCGAGCTGTGCCGCAGCGCTCAAGGCATTCTGAAGTGCTGGTTTATAGCTTTCATCAAGTTGCAGGCAGCGCTCGAACATTCCAAAGGCATTATGTGTCTTACCCAAATGCTTGTAGGAAAGTCCAGTACGATAGGTGGCGGTGAGTGTAAGGTTGGCAGAAGGATCCTGTTCAAATCGGCTGATTATTTCAGAATACTGCTCTTTTTGGTAGAGATAATTTATTTCAGATGACAGTATGTTCTTCTGAAAATCTATGCCTTGAGTGTATTTGCTCATGACGCTGCCCATAATGCGCTGCACTACGTGTGGGCTTACATGGCGGTAATCACCCGACCAGTTATGGTTTGGATCTCCAAGTGTAACAAATTCAAAGCTTGGAAAATAATCTATGTTGCTATGCTGTCGGATGAAATACTCTACAGCTGCGCGTTGCACAGCTTTTGAATAGGTGTTCGCGACTAGAACGTCCTGGTCTCGGAAGGTTGCCAGAAGTGGTACGGGTGAAACAGTAATAAGTAGCTTTACGTCCGGCTTGCAGAATCGCTGTGTAATAGCATAGAGCTCTTCAAGTTCGGATACGATCTCGTTGTAATCGAGGACTCGCATCTCAAATCGCTCTGGAGAGTTTTTTAGTGCGCGAGGATGTGGAGCCAGGTTAAGGTAAAGCTTTGACTCTTTATCATACCAGGCTTCAACTAGACCCAGAGTGATAATGATTACGTCGGCATCTTTTGCTCTTGTAATCGAGTCGCAATACGACGCCCTAAATTCGCACATGCTTTCATAGCTGGCTGCGAAAGCGCTGCCGCCAAGTTGTGGGTCAGTCCAGTTATCCTCAGAAATTTGAACTAGCGCACGTTTTGGGTCATACGGATGTGCAGGATCCAAGGCCCACCGCAGTTCATTAACGATAGAGTGGATTGTATATTTGTTATATAAGCTCTCATCGGCACCAGAGCGCTCTACGGCCTTTGAGAGGTTGGTGCTGCGAGAGATGACATTGAATCCGCTGGATAATAATGCTTTGTCAACTTCTCGAGCAAAACAAGAGCCCATTGTAAATACATTTGAATTTTCGTTAATTGTGAAGCTGGGTGCAGCCTCAGGTTTGGGGAAAGGAAAAAGGCGCTCTTTATTAATTTGAGGTGTAGGGTAGCGCGAATTCTTGTTTTCCTTAAGGAGCTTCATCGCTTCCTTGCCGGAAATTACTTCAATCGCCATTAATTTGCTCCTCGGATCGCGTGACGTAAACAGGTTGCTTCCTGAGTAAAATTCTTACAGGCGCTTTTCGTCCCATGATACGTTTGATTTTAATACTTTGGCAGGTACCCCGGCCGCCAATGAATTCTCTGGGGTGCTCCGGGTAACAATGGACCCTGCGCCTACTATCGAACCGTTGCCAATTGATACGCCTTTGTAGATATTCGTGTTCTCGGCAAGCCATACTCTATCGCCAATAATAACGTCCGCGTCAGGGTTTATACGACTATTGGTGGTGAGGTCAATGATGGAGTGCATGTCGGAAGTCCGAATTCTTACGTTGGCAAAAAGACACTTTTGACCAATTTTCAATGAGGTTCCGTTAGAGGCCTGAATCCAGCATGGTTTATTGAATTTAGTTCTTTTACCAATAGTTAAAATTCCGGTGCCTACAATGCGAAGGTCACCAATTAGTTGGCAGCCATCTTCGATAATCAATGTGCCGTTGGAGCCGGAGAAGATGATTTTTACATTGGTTAGTTTTACGTTGTTACCAAATACTACCTTGGCATTTTGACCTTTGAATAGGAGGCTGCATTTGTCGTTGGCTACAGGAGTCCCAATTACTTCATTAGTCTCTTGATTTACTATCTTCATGTTGTCTCCAGCGCCTCATGCAAAGGGCGCCGATGAGGGCGCCCTGTACGGCATTTTATTTTTTCTTAAGTGCGGCTAAGTATTTGACTACGTCCTCTACTTCAGCGGGGCCATTCAGCTCAGGGCTAAAGTAGCGACTGCTCTCAATATAAGCGAAATGGAAGAGTTCTTCCACTGTGCGGCTTCTTGTGCGCGACGGTAGTGTCTGCTCGTCAACAGTCGCTCCCCAGCCAGCGTAGAATGGCATACCATAGCAATGAACTGTTTTGCCGGCCATCAGGGCCTCGAAGCCCATTCCCGAAGTCATCACATAAACTTCGTCAACAATGTCAAATAGAGCAAACGGACTAATGTCGAAGAGGATTGGGAAGACGTTGTTCATATATTGCGTAAACGCAAGTTTTTCATTGCTAAAGTAACTAGACTTTCCGCCTTTAATTGCATCCGGGTGCTGTTTGATCAAAATATCACAATCTGATCTTTCTCGGCACACATCTTGTATCATCTTGTTGAATGCAGCCTCTGAGCCTAGGCCTGATGCTACTGACTGGTCGCCAAAGCGTTGATCAACGAGCAAGACCTTCTTTCTGCCGGGAGTGCCGATAGTCAGAGGGACGTCGGGTGCATGATTATACTTAGATATACGTTCTTTGACGATTAGGTCGATCGCGGATCGGCTGCGCTCAAGTTGTGCCTGGGTGAGTTCAGGTCCGCTTTCTAGAAGGCGGCTAAGTCTTGAGATTTTAGTTGCATCGTAGTAGGCGGTTGTGTCGTCTAGAATTACAGACAGCCCAGGCTCTTTGGCAAGGCCGATGTCGAGTGAGCGAATGAACCCATCTTCTACATATACGACAGGCCTAGAAAGCTGGGTGGCAATCTCTTTTTGATTTTTCTTCGTATTCGATTCAGTGATGCCCCACTGGAAGAAAATTTCAACCGATGCTAAGTTCTGTATTGTTGTTTCTTTAACACTAGTGCTCACAAGTGTACGAGCTTTAA
>NZ_JABMCW010000258.1:0-8034 GCF_013179705.1 Pseudomonas sp. CM25
CAGCTGGCCCAGCGAGCCGGGCTGGCGCGCGACTGGATCGACGCCAACAACCGCCCGCAGCAGGTCAGTGACGAAGTGCTGCGCCAGGTACTGGAAGCGCTCGGCCACCCCGCCGCAGACGATGCCCAACTGCGTGACAGCCTGGCCAATATCGCGCACAGCGATGACGCCGAGCATGTGCCGCCGCTGCTGACGGCGGATGCAGGCAAGCCGCTGGCGCTGCGGCGCTACTTCGCAGCCGGCAGCCCGGTGCAGTGCCGCCTCGAGGACGGTACCGAACTGCAATTGCGCCTCGATGCCGAAAGCCGGTTACCGGGCCAACTGCCGGTGGGTTACCACCAGCTGCAAGTCGAAGGCCATGCATTCACGCTGGCCGTTGCGCCCGCGGGCTGCGTGTCCCTGCACGACCGGGTCAACGAACCGCCCGCACGTTGCTGGGGGCTCTCGGCGCAGTTGTACAGCCTGCGCCGCCCCGGCGATGGCGGTTTCGGCGACTGCATGGCCCTGGAGCAGCTGGCACGCAGCGCCGCCGAACGCGGGGCCGATGCATTGGCCATCAGCCCGATCCACGCGCTTTCGGCATTCGATCAGCAACACTACAGCCCGTACTCGCCGTCGAGCCGGTTGCTGCTCAACACCCTGTACGCCAGCCCCGCTGCGATCCTCGGCGAGCGCGCCATGCGCCTGGCCGTGCAGGCCTGCGGGCTGGAGCAGACGCTGGAACGGCTCGAGCAGGAACCACTGGTGGACTGGCCTCGGGCAGCCGAAGCGCGCCACGGGCTGTTGCAGGCGTTGTACAAGGACTTCAGCCAGGGCGAACACCCGCAGCGCAGCGACTTCGACAGTTTTCGCGAGGCAGCTGGCGAAGCGCTGGAACACCATTGCCGTTTCGAAGTGCTGCAGGCCGAAGCCGTCGACCGGGGCCTGGGTGCCGACTGGCGCAACTGGCCAGAGGCCTGGCGAGACCCCTACCATGCCGAAGTGCAGAGCTTTGCCGCCAGCTACCCGGCCCGCATCGAGTTCCACGCATTCTGCCAGTGGCTGACCGAACGCAGCCTGCAACGCGCCCAGGAAGCGGCGCGCGGCAACGGCATGGCGATCGGCTTGATCGCCGATCTGGCAGTGGGTGCCGACGGTGCCGGCAGCCAGGCGTGGAGCCGCCAGGATGAGTTGCTGGCCAAGCTGACGGTGGGTGCGCCGCCCGACATCCTCAACCGCTCCGGCCAGGCCTGGGGCATCTGCGGGTTTTCGCCGGAAGGCCTCAAACGCAACGGCTACCGCGCCTTCATCGAGATGCTGCGGGCCAACCTGGCACACGCTGGCGGCCTGCGCATCGACCACGTGATGGGCCTGCGTCGGTTGTGGGTGATCCCCCCTGGGGCCAAGCCCAGCGACGGCGCCTACCTGAACTACCCACTGGACGACCTGCTGCGCCTGCTGGCGCTGGAATCGGTGCGCCATGAAGCCATCATCCTGGGCGAAGACCTGGGTACCGTGCCCGAAGGGCTGCGGGAGGCTCTGGCGGAAAAGAACGTGCTGGGCATGCGCGTACTGCCATTCGAGCAAGCGTCGCCTGGCAACTTCACCCCGATTCTGGACTGGCCGGACAACGCGCTGGCCACCACCGGCACCCACGACCTGGCCCCGCTGGGCGGCTGGCTGCAGAACCGCGATATCGACTGGAGCCAGCGGTTGCAGCTGATCGACGCTGCCACCGAACTGCACTGGCGCCATGATCGGCAGAAAGAACACGCCGGCCTGCGCCGCACGCTGGAATCCAACTATGGCCCGCTTGAGGACAACGACGCCGTGATCGACGCCGCCATACGCTATGTTGGCCACACCCGCGCCCCGCTGGTGCTGGTCCCCCTCGAAGACCTGCTGGGCTGCGACGAGCAGCCCAACCTGCCGGGCACCACCAGCGGCCACCCCAACTGGCGCCGACGCTTCGCCCGGCCGGCGCGTGAACTGTTGGACGACGAAGACGCCGCACGGCGCCTGGAACTGCTGGCACAGGCCCGCGAGCAGGCGTGGGAGCGTGACCGATGAAGCCGCTGACCGCCACCGTGCGGCTACAGTTTCACAGCGACTTCACACTCGATCACGCCGTACCGCTGGTGCCGTACTTCGCCCAACTGGGCATCAGCCATGTTTACGCATCGCCCATTCTCAAGGCCCGCGCCGGCTCACGCCATGGCTACGACGTGGTCGACCCTACCCGGGTCAACCCGGAACTGGGCGGTGAAGCAGCACTCGAACGGCTGGTGGCCGCCCTGCGCCAGCACGGCATGGGGCTGATCCTCGACACCGTGTCCAACCACATGGCCGTGGGCGGCGCCGACAACCCTTGGTGGCAGAGCCTGCTGGCCTGGGGCAGGCGCAGCCCCTATGCCGAGTTCTTCGACATCCAGTGGCACTCCAGCGACCCGTTGCTGGCCGGTCAGTTGCTGCTGCCATTCCTGGGCAGCGACTACGGCCTGGCGCTGAAGAATGGCGAGCTGCCGCTGCAGTTCGACAAGCACCAGGGGCTGCTGCAGGTCGCCCATTACGAGCACCGCTTCCCGATCTGCCCGATCGACTATGGCTGGATTCTGGCCCTTAGCCCGGACCCTGCGCTGCAGGCCCTGGCCGAGCACTTCACCGCGCTGGAGGCGTCGGCCACGCCGCTGGCCGATGCACTCCCGCTGCAAGCCGAACTGGCGCGCCTGGTGCACGAAGGCGCCGATCTGGAATCGGCCCTGGTGGCCTTCGACAGCCGCAGCGAAAACGGCTTCAAGCGCCTGCACCTGCTGCTGGAGCGCCAGACCTACCGCCTGGCCAGCTGGCGCACGGCCGCCGACGACATCAACTGGCGGCGCTTTTTCGACATCAACGAGCTGGGCGGCCTGCGCGTCGAACGTGCCGTGGTGTTCGAAGCCACCCACGCCAAGCTGTTCGAGCTGATCGAACGCGGCCTGGTGGATGGCCTGCGTATCGACCATATCGACGGTCTGGCCGACCCGCGTGGCTACTGCCGCAAACTGCGCCGCCGGGTCGAGAGCCTGCTGGCGCGGCGCCCGCTTAACGCGGCCCTGGAGCACTTCCCGATCTACGTGGAAAAAATCCTCGGCGCCAACGAACACCTGCATCGCGACTGGCTTACCGACGGCACCACCGGCTACGAGTTCATGAACCAGGTGTCGCTGCTGCAACACGACCCCGCAGGCGAAGCGCCGTTGACTGAGCTGTGGGCCAACGTGACAGAGCGCCCCGATTTCCCCGAGGAGGTACGCCTGGCGCGGCACCTGGTGCTCAACGCCAGCCTGGCCGGCGACTGCGAGTCGGTGGCCCAGGCGCTGTTGCAGGTGGCACGCAACGACCTCATGACCCGCGACCTGACCCTGGGTGCGATCCGCCGGGCGCTGCAGGCGCTGGTGGCGCATTACCCGGTGTACCGCACCTACTTCAATGCCTGCGGCCGCCCTGCCCAGGACGAAGCGTTCTTCCAGCAGGCACTGGCCAACGCCCGGCACGACCTCAGCGAAGCCGACTGGCCGTTGCTCGAACAGCTTGAGCAATGGCTGGGTGGGCACGCCTGGCGCCAGCTGCCCCCTGGCCGAGCGCGCAAGCAGTTGCGCCACGCCTGCGTGCGCTTCCAGCAACTGACCGCACCCAGCGCCGCCAAGGCCGTGGAAGACACCGCCTTCTACCGCAGTGCCCGGCTGCTGTCGCGCAACGACGTGGGCTTTGAGGCCGAGCGTTTCAGTGCGCCACTGGAGGCCTTTCACAACGAGGCCCAGCGGCGCCTGCGCGATTTCCCCGACAACCTGCTGGCCACCGCCACCCATGACCACAAGCGCGGCGAGGATACCCGCGCACGCCTGGCCGTACTGAGCGAACGCGGCCCCTGGTTGGCCAGCCGCGTCGAGCACTGGCGCGAGCTTGCCGAGCCACTGCGTGCGCAGCTGGACGATGGCCTGGCGCCAAGCCCCGGCGACGAGTTGATGCTGTTGCAGACCCTGCTGGGCAGCTGGCCCTTGCAGCTTGATCCGCACGACGACCAGGCGCTGCATGCCTACGCCGAGCGGGTCCGCCAGTGGCAACAGAAGGCCCTGCGCGAAGCCAAGCTGCGCAGCAGCTGGAGCGCCCCGAACGAGGCCTATGAAGCGTGCTGTGCCAACTACCTGAACGGCTTGCTGCTCGACCCGCAGAACCTGCAACTGCGCAAGTCCGTGGCGGATGCAGCGCAGTTGCTGGCCTGCCCGGGGGCACTCAATAGCCTGGTGCAGGTTTTGATGCGCATGACCGTGCCCGGCGTGCCAGACCTCTACCAGGGCAACGAGTACTGGGACTTCAGCCTGGTAGACCCGGACAACCGCCGCGCGGTGGACTACGCTGCCAGGCGCAGCACCCTGGCTGACGCCACGCCGCTCGGCGAGCTGTTGGCGCACTGGCACGACGGCCGTATCAAGCAAGCCCTGATTGCCCGCGTGCTGGACTGCCGCCAGTCGCATGCCGAGCTGTTCCGCCGTGGTGCCTACCTGCCGCTGACCGTGCACGGCCGGCATGCCGACAAGGTGGTGGCGTTTGCCCGCCTGGGCGAAGGCGAGCGGGCAGTCATCATCGCGCCACGCCTGGCCAGTACCCTGCTGGGTGCTTCACCCACCCCGCTGATCCCGGCACAGAACTGGGAGGATACCCGGGTAAGTCTGCCGTTTGCCCTGTCCCCTGCCACTTCGACTGGACTTTTCGGCGCGGCGGTGGTCAGCCCTGTTAGAGAGTTGCTGTTAAGCGCCGTGCTGTCGGACTTTCCAGTCAACCTGTTGATTGAACATGTTTAGCATTCAGGAGCGTCGTGATGAGTGTCGATGAAAAACGTGTACGCGAGTTCGCCTACCAGATCTGGGAATCAGAGGGGAAACCGGAGGGCCAGGAAGACCGCCATTGGGACATGGCCCGCAAGCTTGCCGAAGCCGAAGCACTGGCGCCTGAAGGCAAGGGCAAATCGGCAGCCAAAGCCAAGGTAGCGGCCAAGCCGAAGGCCGCGGCGTCTGCCAAGCCCGCGGCTGCGCCCAAGCCACCTGCCGAGCCCAAGGTGGCTGCACTGCCGGGGGTAAAACCGGCAGCAGCGAAAAAACCGCGGGCGGCCAAAAAACCCACTGCGGGATGAGCCGTTACGGCCTCTTCCCGGGTGACCCCGCGAAGAGGCCGCAGGTATCCATCGCTTCCCCTTTCCCGGCCCTATGAGGACTGCCATGAGCCCGCGCACCCCAAAGAAAAACCGCTCCGTTGCACCGTCGCGTCTACGCGAAGGCTTGCCCTATCCCCTGGGTGCCACATGGGATGGCCTGGGCGTCAACTTCGCCCTGTTCTCGGCCAACGCCACCAAGGTCGAGCTGTGCCTGTTCGACTCCACCGGCGAGCAGGAACTCGAACGCATCGAGTTGCCCGAATACACCGACGAGATCTACCACGGCTACTTGCCGGACGCGCACCCAGGCCTGGTCTACGGCTACCGCGTCCATGGCCCGTACGAGCCGGAAAACGGCCACCGTTTCAACCCCAACAAGCTGCTGATCGACCCTTATGCCAAGCAGCTGGTCGGTCAGCTGAAATGGTCCGAGGCGCTGTTCGGCTATACCATCGGCCACCCCGACGCCGACCTGTCGTTCGACGAGCGCGACAGCGCGCCCTTCGTGCCCAAGTGCAAGGTGATCGACCCTGCCTTCACCTGGGGCCGTGACCAGCGCGTGCAGATCCCGTGGGAGCGCACCATCGTCTACGAGGCCCATACCAAAGGCATCAGCATGCGCCACCCGGCGGTGCCGGAAAACCTGCGTGGCACCTTCGCCGGCCTGGCCAACGACGAGCTGCTCAAGCACATCAAGGACCTGGGTGTTTCCAGCATCGAACTGCTGCCCATTCATGCCTTCGTCAATGACCAGCACCTGCTGCAGAAAGGCCTGAACAACTACTGGGGCTACAACAGCATCGCCTTCTTCGCGCCGCACCCCAGCTACCTGGCCAGTGGCAAGATTGCCGAATTCAAGGAAATGGTCGCCCACCTGCACGATGCCGGCCTGGAAGTGATCATGGACGTGGTCTACAACCACACCGCCGAGGGCAACGAGCAGGGCCCGACGCTGTCCATGCGCGGCATCGACAACGCTTCGTACTATCGCCTGATGCCCGACAACAAGCGCTATTACATCAACGATTCCGGCACTGGCAACACCCTCGATCTCAGCCACCCGTGCGTGCTGCAACTGGTCACAGACTCGCTGCGTTACTGGGCGGGCGAAATGCATGTGGACGGTTTCCGCTTCGACCTGGCGACTATCCTCGGTCGCTACCACGAGGGCTACAGCGAGCGTCACAGCTTCCTCGTTGCCTGCCGCCAGGACCCGCTGCTACGTCAGGTCAAGCTGATCGCCGAACCGTGGGACTGCGGCCCTGGCGGCTATCAGGTGGGCAACTTTGCCCCAGGCTGGGCAGAATGGAACGATCGCTTTCGCGACACCGTGCGTGCCTTCTGGAAGGGTGACGAAGGCCAGCTGGCCGACTTTGCCGCGCGCATGGCGGCTTCCGGAGACATGTTCAACAACCGCGGTCGCCGGCCCTACTCGTCGGTCAATTTCATCACCGCCCACGATGGCTTCACCTTGCGCGACCTGGTGTCGTACAACGACAAGCACAACGAGGACAACGACGAGAACAACCAGGACGGCACCGACAACAACCTGTCCTGGAACTGTGGCGTCGAAGGCCCCACCGAAGACCCGGGGATCAATGCCCTGCGCATGCGCCAGATGCGCAACTACTTTGCCACCTTGCTGTTCGCCCAGGGCACACCGATGATCGTTGCCGGTGATGAATTCAGCCGCACCCAGCACGGCAACAACAACGCCTATTGCCAGGACAGCGAAATCGGCTGGGTCAACTGGGACCTCGACGAGGAAGGCAAGGAGCTGCTGAGCTTCGTCAAACGCCTCACCCGCTTGCGCCTGGCCTACCCCGTGCTGCGTCGCTCGCGCTTTCTGGTGGGTGACTACAACGAGGCCATCGGGGTCAAGGACGTGACCTGGCTTGCCCCGGATGGCGGCGAGATGAGCGTGGAGCAGTGGGAAGACCCGCACGGGCGTTGCCTGGGCATGCTTATCGATGGTCGCGCGCAGGTCAGTGGCATCGCCCGACCAGGTGCCGAAGCCACCGTGCTGCTGATCGTCAATGCCCACCATGACATCGTGCCGTTCCAGCTGCCCACAGTGCCCGAAGGCGACTACTGGAGCTGCCTGGTCGATACCGATCGGCCGGAGCTGCGCAAGGGGCAGCACCTGCAGTTCGACAGCACCTTCGAGGTCAAGGGGCGGTCGATGTTGCTGATGGTGTTGCAACGCGACGAAGAGTGAACACCAGGGGTCATTGCCGGTCCCATGGAGTATTGGTTGCCTGTACCGACCCTGTCTGGCGCAGGCAACACACACCAGCTGCGATCGAGGAGTACCCGTGAACCCCGAAGCCGGCAGTCCAGGTTTCGCCAGCATCGACCAGGCTCCGGCCGTGAAGCGCCTGCGGGTGCTGACGGTGAACACCCACAAGGGTTTCACCGCCTTCAACCGGCGCTTCATCCTGCCGGAACTGCGCGAGGCAGTGCGCAGCACCCAGGCCGACATCGTGTTCCTGCAGGAAGTGCTGGGCAGCCATGATCGCCACGCTGCCCGCTACCCTGGCTGGCCGCAGACTTCCCAGTACGAGTTCCTCGCCGACAGCATGTGGAGCGATTTCGCCTACGGCCGCAATGCGGTGTATCCCGACGGCCACCACGGCAACGCGCTGCTGTCCAAATACCCGATCATCGAGCACCGCAACCTCGACGTGTCGATCACCGGCCCCGAGCGCCGCGGCCTGTTGCACTGCATCCTCGACCTGCCCCAGCGCCAGGTGCATGCCATCTGTGTGCACCTGTCGTTGCTGGAAAGCCACCGGCAGAAGCAACTGCAACTGCTGCGCGAATTGCTCGATTCCCTGCCCGTCGACGCCCCGGTGATCATTGCC